>JBGTMR010000042.1:0-58356 GCA_041743485.1 Pyrinomonadaceae bacterium | reverse complement strand
ATGCGGGCGAGCGTCATTCGCACCCTGGAGGGTTCCGAAGTCATCGTACCCAACGGACAGCTTATCTCGGAAGAAGTGCTGAACTGGACTCTCTCCGATCAACAGCGAAGACTGGAGATTCCCGTGGGCGTCGCCTATGGGACAGATCCGGAGCGCGTGATCGAACTGCTAACTGAAGTCGGCTCGAAGCATCCCGACATCATTACTGAACCACCTCCCGACGCTCTATTTATTGGCTTCGGTGACAGCGCACTCAATTTCCAGCTTCGGGCCTGGACGAGTAATTTCAAGAGATGGCAGGGTCATAAGAAGCGAGTTGACGCTGGGCATTCACACCGCATTGCGCGACGCCCAAATCTCTATTCCATTTCCGCAGCGCGATCTCCATATCCGGGCCAGCGCGGTCGAATCGGTGCCGCGAAAGCAGGCAAACAAGTTCAAAGTTATCAGTCGATATTGGACAGTAACAGCGGCGACACAAAGAAATAATAGGGTAAGGAGGATCAACAAACTAACCAAAGCGCAGGTTTACCACGCTACTGGATTCCGGCACCGATGCTGTGTGCGAGAGTTGACTCGCCGGCAAGGAACAAGCCCGCGCAATAACTAATTGGGAGCAAAAAAATGGGCAACATAAAATCTATCATGGCGGTGGCAGTAATCATTGCGCTGGCAGTTCTCACTGGAGTCACGCAGGCGCAGAGTAACGTGCGCCCTTACCGCATGAGCGACAAGCAGGTGGAGACGATCCTTCACAGCGTCGAGAAGGATGCGAAAACTTTCCGGAGTAGCCTGGACCACGCGCTCGATCAGAGCCGGCTCGACTCCACGGGGCGCGAGGACGACGTGAACGCCCGCGTCAGGGGCTTTGAAGAGGCGACCAGGCAACTGCGTGACCGCTTCGACAGTCGCCAGTCCGCGGGTAGCGACGTGCAGAATGTGCTTGATCGGGCGTCGACCATTAACGAGTTCATGCGCCAAAACCCGCTTGATCGGCGCTCGCAAAGCGATTGGTCAAGGATGCGAGGCCAGCTGGATCTCCTGGCGAGTGCATACGGGGTCAGATGGCGCTGGCAGCAAGCATACCTACCGGTTGAAACGCAGCCCCGTCCTTATCGGGTGAATGACCGCGAGGTGGAGCGCCTGCTCCGCCGCTCTGAGAAGGCGGCTCAGGCTTTTCGTCGCAGCCTCGATCGTTCGCTTGATCGCAGCCGCCTGGACGGCACATCGCGCGAAGATGATATCAACCAGTTTGTCAAAGAGTTTGAAGATTCGACAAAGCAGTTGCGCGACCGGTTCGACGGCCGCACCTCTGTGGCTGCGGATGTTGAATCAGTGCTCACCCGTGCCGCGCGCATAGACGATTTTATGAGGCGTCATCAGCTGGATCGGCGCACCCAACGCGATTGGACAAAACTCAGAAATGAGTTCGATCAACTAGCGCGCACCTACAACGTCGCGTGGAACTGGCATAACAGAACTTATTGAAGCTCCAGGCGCGGATTTAGCGAAGGAATATGTGAAAGGTGATAGTCAAAGTAAGGGAGAAGAATTAAATGAATCAGACAGCAACGCAGACTGCAAACGAGAACGGGCCACAACGGTTGGACGACGTACTGACGCGTCTAATCGAGTTTGATTCGGGCGGGCTGCCCGTCGTCAGTCTTTATCTCAACGCGCAGGCGAACCAGCACGGGCGCGATCAGTTTGATCGCTTCATCCGCCGTGAGTTCTCAGCGCGCGGCAAAACATTCGAACCGCGCACGCCCGAAGGCGAGAGTTTCCGGCGCGACGCTGAGCGGATCGAAAAGTATCTTGCGGAAGAAGTGCGCCCTTCGGCGAGCGGCATCGCCATCTTCGCGTGTGCGGGCAAGGACGAGTTTTTCCTGCCCGTGCAGTTCGACGCGCCTATCGAACGACACGGGCTTTTCGTTTTCAACACTCCGCATCTGTACCCGCTCGCGCGCTTGATGAATGAATACCGCCGCTACGCCGTGCTTGTCGCCGACTCCAACCGCGCGCGCATCTTCGTCTTCGGGCGCGGGCGAACGCTGGCGACGGAAGACGTGCAGAACGAGAAAATGAACCGTTCGGAGGTAGGCGGCTGGTCGCAGATGCGCTTCCAACGTCACGTTGACCACTTGCGTTTGCATCACGCTAAGGAAGTCGTCGAAGCTCTCGACCGTGTGGTGCGCGAAGAAGCGATTGAGAACGTCATCATCGCCGGAGATGAAGTCGTCATTCCGCTTTTACAAGCACAGATGCCGCCCGCCCTCGCCGCGAAAGTCGAAGACCGCATGAACATAGACATTCGCACGCCGGAACACGAAATCATGGAGCGCACGCTCGAAACTTTCCGCGCGCGCGATGCCGTGATTGACATGGAACGAGTCGAAGAATTGAAGAACGCGGTGCGCGGCACGAATCTCGGCGTCGCGGGCGCAGCCGACACGCTCGCGGCACTCTCGAACGGACAGGTTGATGAATTGTTCCTCACTGCGGGCATGAGTGAAATAGAACACGAACCGGATGAGACGCGCGCGGTGCTTAAAGCCTACGCGCCCGGCGAGGAAGGTGAAATCCTTGATTCAAGTCGCCGTCGCATCGTCGTTGATGAACTCATCAAACGCGCGAAAGAAACGGGGGCGAGCATTCATTTCATCACCGACGCCTCGCTGCTTGCGACGATGGGCGGCGTCGGCGCGACGCTGCGTTACAGCATGTAAAAAACTAATTTTAGGCGGGCGTAATGATAAGAAACTTGCGCCCGTCAGTTCACTTCAACGAAAGAGGAAACCATGACCAAATCGAATGTTAATCCCGACCACTACAAGACCGCCGGGCGCGAGCGTCAAGGCGAAGACATCGTGCAGGAGATTCACAAACAGAAACTCACGCAGGCGGAAGCCGCCGGAAGCACACAACAAGGCACGGAGAACTTTATCCCCGGCGCGGCTCCCGTCGGCGAACGCAAAGGCGACACGAACGCGGGGGCGGCTGGCAACAACGCCGAAACCACCGGACAGGTCAACGAATCGGCAAACTCGTCGAGCAGCACCTGAGAATCTTGTCGCACTGCGCCGTCGGTGTGCATATCGCGCGATGTTGCGAACGCCCCGCGCCACCGGCATACGCGGGTATCCGACAGTGCAATGAGACAGGAGAAACATTTATGAACAAGTACGCGAGATTCGGTGCCATGATTGCGACCTCAACCGTCGTCATGCTGGGGCTGATGTATTTGAACACTTACCAGTTGAATCATGTTTTTTTCAGTGAGACGCGAACCTACATGGCACTCGTGATGGGGGCGACAATGGCAATCATCATGCTGGGGTTCATGCTTAACATGTACTCCAACCCGCGAGTGAATACCGGTATTTTCGTCGGCAGTGTCATCGTCTTCGCACTCGCGCTGTGGCTCGTCCGCAGCCAACAAACCATTGAGGATGTTTCTTGGATGAAGGCGATGATCCCGCACCATTCGATTGCGATTCTGACCAGCGAACGCGCTCACATCTCAGACCCGCGCGTCAGGAAACTTGCCGACGAAATCATCGCGGCACAGCGCAGAGAGATTGCCGAAATGGAGGTGCTTATCAAAGACCTTGAGAACGAGTGATAGTCGCCGAACGCCCGCTTACAGGCGAATGGTCGAAGATTTGGTTGAGTGAAAACACTCACGCGGGTTAGGTGTTCATACCGATGTTCACTCCGCCCCGTCTTGCTATGCTTGCTCCTGAAATAATGACTGAGAAGGAGCAAATGATAGATGAAATTACTTAATCAACTAACGGCGTTGTCGCTCGTCACAGCACTCGCCGTGTTCGGACTCGGCTTTGCCGGAACAAGCGTGCAGGCACAACGACGACGTGCGCCGCGCGCTTACCGTGTCAGCGATAATCAAGTCCAACTGATGATTCGCAACGTCGAACGTGACAGCGATACGTTTCGCCGCAGCTTCGATGCCGCGCTCGACCGTAGCCGCTTGAACAACACGCAGGCGGAGGACGATATAAATAATCGCGTCAAAGATTTCGAGCAGGCGACAAATGATTTGCGTGAACGCTTCGACAATCGCCGTTCGGTCGCTGCCGACGTGGAGAACGTCTTGAATCGTGCCGCAAGCATTGATGAATTTATGCGCGTTAATCTGCCGCAACGCGGAGTGCAGCGTGATTGGACGCAACTCAAGTCAGGGCTTGATCGCTTGGCAAGGGCGTATGGCATCACGTTCAGTTTCAATGGACGCACGGTTTCTCCGACCACCGTGGCAAGTCAAGGCGCGTATCGCGTCAGCGACTCGCAGGTTGAAACATTGCTGCGCCGCATAGAGACGCGCACCGACCGTTTCCGTCCAAACCTCGACCGCGCGCTTGATCGCAGTCGCTTTGACGGAAGCCGAAGCGAAGACAACATCACCAGCTTCGTCGAAGATTTTGAGCGTGCGACCGATGATTTGCGCGGCAAGTTTGACGGGCGCACGTCCGTCGGGACTGATGTTGAGAGCGTGGTTATCCGCGCCGCGCGCATTGATGATTTCATGCGCCGCAATTTGCGCGGGTACGCCGTGCAGCGTGAATGGTCGCTGATTCGCACAGACCTCAACCAACTCGCCAACTATTACAGCCTCGCATTCAATCTCGACAACCGTGGCAATATGCCGACGCTGCCTGTGAACGGCGCGCTGACGAACGCCGACGCACGCTTTACGGGAACGTATCGCTTGAACATCAGGCAGAGCGATGTCGCCCGCACCGTCGCCGAACGTGCGACGCGCAGCCTCAACTTCCGCCAGCGCGAGCGCATCAACACGCAACTCGTCAACCGCTTGCAGTCGCCCGACCAACTCGCTATTGAGCGACAGGGAAACCGCGTGATAATCGCTTCGACACGCGCCCCGCAAGTGACTTTAGACGTTGATAATCAGGAGCATATCGAGAGTTACCCGAACGGTCGCGCCTCGCGTGTCCGTGCCACGCTCAACGGCGACCGCTTGATGATCGTCTCGAACGGCGACCGCACAAACGATTTCACGGCGACGTTCACGACGATTGATAACGGGCGACGTTTGATGGTGACGCGCAGCGTTTATGCCGAACGATTGGCGCAGCCGGTTGAGGTGCGGAGTTACTATGACCGCACAGCGGATGTCGCGCAGTTCAACGTCTATAACCCGAACGCTTCGACGACGATGAGCAATAACAGAACGATGAACTTCATCGTCCCCGACGGCACAACGCTCGTCGCCTCACTGAACACGAATCTTTCGACGAAGACGGCGCGCGAGGGCGACCGCTTCACGATGAATGTTCGCAGCCCGTCGAATTACGCGGGTGCGCTTATCGAAGGTTACTTGTCGGATGTTGACCGTTCAGGTCGCATCGCGGGACGCTCCGGCTTGACGCTCAACTATGAAACGATTCGCTTGCCGAACAATCAAACTTACCGCTTCGCCGGTTCGACCGAAAGCGTGATGACGGGCGGCGAAAGCGTGCGCGTTGACCGTGAAGGCACAATCGAAGATAGCGACAGCCAAACGAATCGCACCGTCGGGCGCACCGCGATTGGCGCGGGCATCGGCGCGATTCTTGGCGCGATTCTTGGCGGCGGTCAGGGCGCGGGCATCGGCGCGGCGGTCGGCGCGGGCACGGGCGCAGGCTCGGTCTATGTGCAAGGGCGCGATGATCTAGAACTGAGGAGCGGCTCTGAAGTCACAGTCCGCGCGAGTGCGCCAATCTCAACCGGCGTTGCAAGTATGACGCGGTAAAATACTTTACAATCGTCACTTCACTGCGATTTTGAGTTGCAGGGAAAACAGTGCGAATTTTTTGATACTCGCGGCTATCTTTTTCAAAAAGATAACCGCGAGTAGTTCTCATGTTGACCCTGAAAAATTCTTACGAAAACACAATACCAATCGCCAATGAATAAGTTGAAACGACTATGGAACGAGTTGCGCTCAAGCCTGTGGTTCGTACCGGGTTTGATTGTGCTGGGTTCAATCGCCGTCGCGTTCGCGCTCATCGAAGTTGACAGTCGCCTCAGCCGCGAAATGTTAATCAAGTATCCGCGCTTATTCGGGGCGGGGGCTGACGGTTCACGCGGGATGCTGACGGCAATCGGCGGCTCGATGATGACGGTCGCGGGCGTGACGTTTTCCTTAACGCTCGCCGCCCTCGCACAGACTTCGAGTCAGTACACGCCGCGCATCCTTCGCAACTTCATGGGCGACCGCGCGAATCAAGTTGTACTCGGCTCGTTCGTCGGCATCTTTGTTTATTGTCTTGTGGTTTTAAGAACGATTCGCGGCGGCGACGAAAACTTGTTCGTGCCGTCGCTCTCGGTCGTGTTCGCTATTTTCCTCGCTATCGTCGGCATCGGCTTTCTCATCTTTTTCATTCATCACATCGCTTCATCAATCCAAGCCTCGAACCTGATCGCGTCGGCTGCCGAAGAAACGATTGAGGCGATTGACCGCCTGTTTCCGCAACAGGTCGCCGAGAGTTCCGATGA
The DNA here is from genome assembly GCA_041743485.1 of Pyrinomonadaceae bacterium. GTDB lineage: Bacteria > Acidobacteriota > Blastocatellia > Pyrinomonadales > Pyrinomonadaceae > JANDLT01. The sequence continues at coordinate 51,840 of JBGTMR010000042.1, read as the reverse complement.
GATGGACGAAGCCCAAATCTCACGCGCGAATGACGAAACGAAGAATCGAAGCTGGCACGGAATTCCGTCGCGCGCCACAGGTTATGTGCAGAGCGTTGATGATGAAAGGTTGATAAAACTTGCGACGGAACACGACACGGTGCTGCGTATGGAGCGCGGCATCGGGGCGTTTATCGTCGAGAATGAACCGCTCGCGTCGCTTGCTTTGAATCGCGCGCCGGATGAGAAACTCGTCGAAAAACTTAACGACGTTTATACAATCAGTCGCTATCGCACCGTCAAACAGGATGCCGCGTTCGGCGTGCGTCAAATCGTGGACATCGCTTTGAAGGCGTTATCGCCCGGCATCAACGACACGACGACCGCCGTGACATGCGTTGATTATCTATCTTCCGTTTGCGCCCGCTTAGCCGGTCGCCGTTTGCCGGAAGCGCATCGTTACCATGAAGGAAGCCTGCGCGTCATCGCGCGCGGCGCGACGTTCGAGAGTATGCTTGACGATTCGTTTGACCAGATACGCGAGAGCGCGGAAGGCAACGCCGGAGTCATCGTGCGTATGTTGCATAATCTGAAAACCGTGGCGCGGCAGACATCAAGCCCGCATCGCTTGCGCCACATCGCGGTACATCTTGAGCGCGTCGAATCGCTTGCCGAACGCAGCATCAAGTCGCCGCACGATTGCGAACGAATCAAAGCGGCGGCGCGTGAGTTGAGCGTAGTTCTCGACGGGCGGGGCGGCAATCAATCAACACTCGAACAGGTTACTTTTCAATGAACATCTTTCTGTTACAAACAGTCGCCGACAACAATCAAGGTTTCGACTTGGGCATCATCTGGCGCACGATTAGAGATTTGGGCGAAGGCTTGCTCGCCCGTCTGCCTTACCTCGTCATCGCGCTCATAGTTTTCGGTGTTTTTATAATCATCGCGCGCATCATCAAGCGAGTGGTTCACGCGGCAGGCACGAACACGCGCCTTGACGTGACGCTTGCCGACTTGCTCGGTCGTCTCGCTTCGTTTGTGATTATAATCCTCGGTCTGTTCGTCGCCGCCGTTATCATCTTTCCGGGATTTCAACCCGCCGACCTCATCGCCGGTCTCGGACTTACATCGGTCGCTATCGGCTTCGCGTTTAAGGACGTGCTGCAAAACTTCTTCGCGGGCATTCTCATTCTATGGCGCAGACCGTTCATCGTCGGCGATCAAATTAGGACGAAGGAGTACGAAGGCACGGTTGAAGAAATCAACGTGCGTTCGACGCGCCTGAAAACTTACGACGGCGAACGTGCGGTGCTGCCGAACGGCGATGTCTATACGAACGCGATTCTCGTCCGCACGGCTTACGACAAACGCCGCATCCGATTCACCGTCGGCATCGGCTATCCCGATTCGATTGAAGAAGCGAGGGAAACGATTACGCGCGTGTTGCTCGACACGGAAGGCGTGATGGATGATCCGGGTCCGTGGGTTTATGTCACGGAACTCGCGCCTTCGTCCGTCAACTTCACAATCTTCTTCTGGACTGATTCTCAACAGGCGAACGTGCTGAAAGTTTCCGACCGCGTGGCGACGGGAATCAAAAACGCGCTTGACCGCGCCGGAATTGACATGCCGTTTCCGCACACGGTCGTGCTGTTCCACGACGCGACCGGAGGGCGTGAGGGCGACATCGAACAAGCGGCTTATCTCGCCAAGCGTAACGGCGACGCTAAACGCGACGGCGATGCTAAACGCGACGGCGATGTGAGGGCGCAAATCAAATCGTGAGTCGTTATGTTCTTCAGTGATTGGTTTTCTATCTTTCGCATCGTCATCGTCGGGGGTTGCGCTTACGTCGCGCTGATTGTTTTACTGCGCGCTTCGGGTAAGCGCACGCTGTCGAAGATGAACGCTTTTGATTTCGTCGTCACCGTCGCTATCGGCTCGACGCTGGCGACGGTGTTGCTCTCGAAAGATGTTGTGTTGGCGGAAGGCGTTGTCGCCTTCGCGTTGCTGATTGGGTGTCAGTTCGTTATCACTTGGTTATCCGTGCGCTCACAGGCAATCGGCGGTTGGGTCAAATCCGAACCGACGCTGTTGTGGCATCGCGGTGAGTTTTTACGCGGAGCGATGAAGCGAGAGCGCGTGACCGAAAACGAATTGCTCGCGGCGGTCAGGGAGCAAGGCACAGCGAGTCTGGAAGAAGTCGCGGCGATTATGCTTGAAACCGACGGCAGCTTTAGTGTCGTCAACCGCAACGCGAAAGATAACCTGACGACGCTACCCATACCCAACGCAACTAACGCGCAAGTACCAAACGGGTAATTTCAATGTGAGCGCGGGACTGCCATCGCCCGCCGCACGGGAAGAGAGTTGGAGTGGACTAAGGAGAAAGTGAAACGTCAATGAATTTTCCGCTCATTGATTGGTGGCAGGCAGGCGCGAATCTGTTGAACATCGGCATCGCCTACCTGCTCGCGCTCCCCGTCGCGTGGGATCGTGAACGGAACGCGCGCAGCGCGGGGCTTCGCACCTTCCCGCTCGTCGCGGTGGCGAGTTGCGGCTATGTCCTGCTGGCGACGAGTGTTTTCGGTCCTGAGAGCGAAGCCCAAGCGCGCATCGTGCAGGGGTTGATGACCGGCATCGGATTTATCGGCGGCGGCGCGATCCTCAAAGAAGGCATGAGCGTGCGCGGGACGGCGACCGCCGCGAGCGTCTGGAACACCGGCGCTATCGGGGCGTGCGTCGCATATGGTCGCTATGAGATTGCCGTCATCCTGAGCTTAATCAACTTTCTCACTTTCCGCTTTCTGACAGAACTCAAAGACGACAATGAGGGAAAGAAGAGTGAAGAAGAAGAAGACGCTGGGCGGCGATGACAAGTCGAGAGCCTCGAAAGGTATGTCGAACGTGAAGCACAGTCTTGGGCGAGACTGTATGCCCCGCATAGAAAGAGAAGGAATGTGGATAGATTTCTCGCTACCGAAACACTAATCATCGAGTTGTTGCTCGTCGTGTCGCTCGTCGCCATCGTCGTGCGCCGCTTGCGCGTGCCGTACACGGTCGCACTCGTCCTTGCCGGTCTGTTTATTACCTTCGGCGAAGACACGAGCATGAGCTTGACGCCCGAACTCATCTTGGCTTTGTTCGTGCCGCCGCTGGTTTTCGAGGCGGCGTTCCACATCGAGTACAAACTGCTGCGCGACAACTTTTTGCCGATTCTCGTCCTTGCCGTCGTCGGCGTGTTGTTGACGACGGGCATCGTGGCGTTAATCGTTTCTGCTGGAGTTGGAGTGTCGCTCACGACCGGACTGGTCTTCGGCGCACTGATCGCAGCGACCGACCCGGTCGCGGTCGTCGCGCTGTTTCGTCAACTCGGCGCGCCGAAAAGTTTGACCGTGCTGATTGAAGGCGAAAGCCTCTTTAATGACGGCACGGCAATCGTCATCTTTCAACTCATGCTCGCCGCCGCTCTACCCTTTGCTTTGACGACTGCGACGGGCGAAGTGACGGGCGGTGAAGCATCCTCCCGTTCGTTCGACATGATCGGCGGGGTGGTGAGCTTCGTGCGCGTCGCGGCGGGCGGCATCGGCGTCGGCGTCGCGCTCGGCTGGCTCGCTTCGCAGGTTATCGCGCGCCTCGACGATTACCTCATCGAGACGACGATTACGACGGTGCTCGCCTTCGGCGCGTACCTTCTGGCGGAACGCTTCCACGTTTCGGGCGTGCTGGCGACGGTGGTTGCCGGAATCATCTGCGGCAATACGGGCTTGCGCGGGATGTCGCCGACGACGCGCATCGTGCTCTTTAATTTCTGGGAGTATCTCGCATTCATCGCCAACTCGTTCGTCTTTCTTCTGATCGGTTTGGACGTGAACATACGCCAACTCGCCGCCGCGATTTTTCCAATCAGCATCGGCGTTCTCGCCGTCATTGCCAGTCGCGCGCTCGTGATTTACGGATTGACGTGGCTGACGAATCGCTTCTTGAGTTCTCACGGCAGAGTGTCGGGGACTTACCAACACGTCATGTTCTGGGGTGGCTTGCGCGGGGCGATTTCGCTCGCGCTCGTCTTGAGTATTCCCGCCGCTTATCCAGACCGCGAACTCTTGCGCGTGATGACGTTCGGCGTCGTGCTGTTCACTTTGCTCGTGCAGGGAACGACGATGCAAGTCTTGTTACGGCGTTTAGGCTTGATGAAGCATGATGTGCATGAACTCGAATACGAGCGAAGGCAGGGGCGACTGCTGGCGGCACGCGCCGCCCGCGAACGTCTAACCCAACTTCACACGGACGGCTCGATTTCGGCGACAGCTTGGGAGAGCCTCGCGCCGGAGCTTGAAAGCGCGGTCACAGAGCATCAGACCGCGCAGCAAGACTTACTGCGCGAGAGTCCGGGTCTGCGCGCAGAGGAAATCGAAGATGCCCGCCGTGAAACGCTGCGCGCCGAACGCGCCGCGCTCACACGATTATTAAGTGACGGCATCATTTCAGAGACGGTCTATGAAGAACTCGTCACCGAAGTTGACCGTAGGATTGAACAGGCACGGGCGCACGACGAAAGACCAATCGAAGAACCGCAAAGCACTTGAAAGTCGAGCAGTAATCATCATGGCACAGCAAGATGTGATGGCGAACGCAAACGGAATTGCCGGAGAGACGGCGGGCGGATGGTTTGACCGCTTGCGCGAAGCGTGCGCGACGAGTCTCGGCGTGTCGCCCGCACGCAAAGAGCAGTTGTACATCGAGATTCTCAAATCGGCTTCTCTGCGCGATGTGAGTTACTGGCTGCAAGTCTTTTTCGCCGCCGGAATTGCGACGCTCGGACTCGTCTTAAACTCGGTCGCCGTCATCATCGGGGCGATGCTGATTTCGCCTTTGATGGGACCTATCTTGGCGAGCGGGCTGGCGTTTGCGGCGGGAGATTTAATTCTCGGCATACGGGCTTTGACCAATCTGATTTTGAGTTGCTTGATGGCAATCGCGCTCGCGGTGCTGCTCGTCTGGGTTTTACCGTTCAAAGAAATCACCGCCGAAATCGCGGCGCGGACGCAACCGAACACGCTTGATTTAGTCGTCGCGCTCTTTTCCGGTGCGGTCGGTTCAATCGCAATTTGTAAGGAAGTTAAAGGCGTCGTGACTTCAATTCCGGGCGTGGCGATTGCCGTCGCGTTGATGCCGCCGCTCTGCGTCACGGGTTTTGGATTAGGGCTGGCGTTGAGTCACAACGTAACGGAAGGCTTGCGCGTCGCGCAGGGCGGCGGCTTGCTGTTTCTGACCAACTTCGTCGCCATCACATTCACGGCGATGATTGTCTTCGTGCTGCTTCACATAGACACCGCGAGCGTCAAAGAGCAGGTGCGCGAGTGGCGCGAGCATGACCGGACGAGTCGTAAAGTGCGCGTGATGTTGAAGCGTCTGCCGGGTTATCAACGACTGAAACTAATCGGCAGCCTTCCGGCGCGCGTGATGTTGATTGTGGTGATGGTGTCTCTGCTGCTCGTGCCTTTGAGTCAATCGTTCGGCAAACTCAAACAAGAGTTGTCGCGCAAGCAACGCGATAATCTTGTGCGGAAGACGGCGACCGAAGTTTGGCAAAAAGATTTTGCACGGTTGCCCGACGGCACGCCGCGTTGCTTCTTAGGCAACATCACATCCGAAGACCGTCAAGGCAAAATCAATCTTGCGATGCGCGTCTTTACGAGCAAACCCTACACCGCAAACGAAGAAAACGATTACGCGATGCGCCTTGCCGCGCGCCTGCGTGTGCCGCGCGATGCGATAGCCTTAAACCTCGTTGAGATTCCGACCGCGACCAATGAAATCGAGACGCGAGTCGAAGAAGCGATTCCGGCAAACTTGCCGGAAGAAATCGCCCCGAACGTCCTTGACGCGCAAGCCGAACTTGCGCGCCTCGTCGCCGCGTCGCTCGATGATTTAACACTACCTGCGCCCGCGCAAATCGTGGCTTATGCGACGACCGCGACGACCACGGGCAGCGCAAACTCTCCGCTCGGCGTAACGATAACTTATCTCAGCCCACGCGAAATCAGCCCCGACGCGCAAACCTTAATCGCCGGAGATGTGCGTGCGCGTCTCGCCTATCCGACGGCGCGCGTGCGTTTCGCGTGGCTCGAAGCGGAACGGGAACTGCCCGCCTTTCGCCGTAATGCGACGACGATTGTCGAAGCTACCGGCGCGCAGCTTGAACCCTTTGCTTTGGCGTTGCTCGAACATCCGACGCTGAATCTCGAAGTCGCCGCCGGAGCAGACCGCAACGAAGCGGAGACAATCGCCGACGCACGCGCCGAAGCAATCGCTGCGTACCTCTTTGAGCGTTGGCAAATTCCCGCTTCGCGCTTGCGCCGTGCGGGGAGCGAGGATGTCGGGCGCAATCCTAATTTGAAACTTTTCATCGGGGAAAAAAGCTCTTGAAGAAACAAAAGCGGAGTCGAAAAATTTGGCTTTCACTGGCTGATGTCTGGACACTTTTCATTGTCCCGTAGGGACTTTGCGATAATAGCCCAGCGATTCATCGCTGGGTAAGCAATGAGAACTTATGTACGAGTCCCGTCAGGGACGACTGAATGTTCTCGAAGCCTCAGTCGTCCCTAACGGGACTACCAATGGATGTTGACCCAACCCCAGCGATGAATCGCTGGGCTATTTTCATGAAGTCCCTGACGGGACTGAAAAACAGTTGCACATCAGGTTAGCTTTCTATGTTGGCTTTCTATGCTTGAGTCGTTCATCTTTCACTTGCGCGATGATAATCCTGCGCTCGCCGTTTTAGCGACGCTGGTGCTGGTGCTGCTCGTCGGGACATTGGCGCAACTCCTAGCCGACCGGTGGCGGATTCCGGCGACCGGTCCGTTGTTAATTGCGGGCTTATTGTTCGGTCCCGCTGTTCTCGGACTCGTGCAACCGGAAGTCTTAGACGTGATGTTGCGCGTCGTCGTGCGGGCGGCGGTCGCGGTCGTCGTGTTCGAGGGCGGACTGCTTTTGAACGTCGGCGAAATCCGGCACACGTCGCGCGCCGTCATCGGCTTGGTCAGCGTCGGGTTGTTAATCACAACGCTGCTCGCCGGATTACTCGTCCGTCTTCTGCTCGGCTGGTCGTGGGAGTTGAGTTTGCTGTTCGGCGCGATTGTCTCGGTCACGGGTCCGACGGTCATCACGCCGATTCTGCAAAAGGTCAGAGTTAATCGCCGCGTGCGCTCGACGCTGGAGAGCGAATCCGTTATCGCCGACCCGTTGGGCGTCATTCTCGCCGCGCTCATCTTCACCGCGATTACGACGCCCGGAGGATGGAACTACGCCGCGTTCACAGGTTTGAAAACACTGCTTGCGGGCGCGAGCGTCGGCGCGATTGTCGCGTTGCTGATATGGCTGACGGCGGGTAAATTTCGTCTGCTGCCCGCGAAGTTCGCCCGACTCGTCATTCTCGGCGCGGCACTGCTGGCTTACACGATTGCGGAACTTATCGCGCACGAAGCGGGAGTGTTGGCGGCGGCTGTGGCAGGCATCGTCGTCGGCACGCTCGACGTTCCGCACAAAGAGCAGGTCGAAGAGTTTAAGGGCGACATCGCGTCAATCGCTATCTCCGCCGTCTTCATACTGCTCGCCGCGAGTCTCAAGTTAGATGATTTAATTGCGCTCGGCTGGCGCGGCGCGCTCGTCGTTTTGCTGTTGATGCTGCTCGTGCGACCCGTTCGCGTCTTTCTCTCAACGTGGGGTTCAGAGCTTCGCACTAACGAGAAATGGTTCATCTCGTTTTTAGGACCGCGCGGTATCGTCGCCGCCTCCGTTGCGACATTCTTCGCTTTGGAACTCACCGACGCGGGTTACGTCGAAGGTCGTCTGCTCGTCTCGCTCGTCTTCGCCGTCGTCTTAGCGACGGTGCTGATTGAAGGAAGCGCGGTCGGCTGGCTGGCGCGAAAGTTTAAGGTTATGCCACAACACACCATCATCGTCGGCGCGGACGAAACCGGAAGATTGCTCGCGGCTGAACTCAACGAAGCGGGTGAAACCGTGTCGCTCATAGACATTGACGAAGAAGATTGCGCGCGGGCGAATGAAGTGCGCGGCGTCAGCGTCTATTGCGCCGACGCGACGGACGCGAGTGTCTTGCGTCGCGCCGGAGCGGATGATGCGAAGTGCCTCATCGCCGCGACTTCAAGCGACAAAGTGAACTTGCTTGTTTGCCAAGTCGCCCGTGCGACCTTCGGCAACAAGTCGGACTCGAACGGACAAATGCGACTCGTCGCGCGTGCGAATCACACGTCGAACCTCGCCGCATTTGAAATCGCGGGCATTGAGACGATGAGTCCGGCGCGTGCGGCGGCGACCATCTTGCAGAACATGGTCTTGCGCCCCTCGTTGCTGCGTCTGCTCGCGCCGGGGACGGAATCCGAACACGTCGCCGAAGTGAAAATTGCCAAGCGAGAAGCGGCGGGTAAGACGATTGCCGCGCTTGCCCTGCATGGATGTGTGATTGTCGCGCTGCGGCGCGACGATAAGTTAATCGTGCCGAACGGCTCTATCGAACTACAGATGAACGACGTGCTGACAATCTTGGGCAGCGAACCCGCGCTCGCTGAAGCGCAAGCCAAACTGGACGGCGTGCGATAGGAGACAGCGAAAACCTCATGCCGGAGCAAAGCGTAAAGTCGCCGGAGCGCACCGGCACGGAATGGAGTTTTGCCCGCCGCGCGCTCGTCGCCGCGAGCATCTCCGCCGGCGTCGGAATCGTCGTGCTGCTTTTGTGGTACGCGGTGGATGTGTTGCTGCTTGTGTTCGCGGGCGTTCTCTTCGGCGTGCTGCTGCGCGGCGTAACACGCACCTTGAGCCGTTTGACAAGAATCTCTCACGGCTGGTCGCTCGCCGTCGTGCTGATTACGTTGCTGGTCATCACAGGGTTGACGGGGTGGTTATTGGCGGGACGCATCGCCGAACAAGCAAGCGCACTGGCGGAATCGTTACCGCGCGCAATCGAAGAATCAACCGCGCGTCTGCGGTCGTACAGTTGGGGCGCGTCGTTGCTGGCAGAGTTTCCGCCGCCCGACAAGTGGAATGAGCTAATAAGCAGGAGCGCAGGCGGCAATGTGTTCGGGCGCATGACAGGCATCGCTTCCGGCGCACTCGGCGCGCTCGTGAACTTCGTCGTCATCGTCGCCATCGGACTCTATCTCGCCGCCGAACCGCGCACGTACCGGCGCGGCTTGCTGCACCTCGTCCCGCCGCCGTATCGCACGCGCACAGGTGAAGTGCTTGCCGAACTTGATACCACGCTCGGACGCTGGCTCATCGGCAGAGTGATTTTGATGTTCGTCAACGGCAGCCTGACCGCGCTCGGTCTGTGGTGGTTGGACGTACCGCTCGCGCTGACTCTGGGAATCTTGACCGGCGTGCTGAACTTCATTCCGAACTTCGGACCGCTCATTGCCGGTGTTCCGGCGGTTCTCATCGCGCTGCTAATCTCACCGCAAACCGCTCTTTACACGGCGTTGCTCTACCTTGCGATTCAGCTGCTCGACGGCTACGTTTTCACCCCGCTTGTTGACCGTCGCAGCGTTGAACTGCCGCCGGTTTTGACGATCACGGCGCAAGTGCTGTTAGGCGTACTCGTCGGCGGAATAGGCATCATCCTCGCTTCGCCTTTGGTCGCATCGCTGATCGTCATCGTGCGTATGCTCTACGTCGAAGACACGCTCGGCGACGAAGTAAAGGCGGACGAGGCGACCCCCAACAGCAAGAATGAGGATTGATGAAAACCCGTAAAATTCCACATTGGGTAAGCGCGCCGCTCATCGTCACGCCGCGAATGCACGGCATCCATCATTCGATTGTGCGCGAAGAGACGGACTCGAATTGGTCGAGCGGACTCACCATCCGGGACTTGGCTGCACGGGACGCTGCGGCGAGACGGCGGGCTGACTCATTGACGTATGAATCTGCTTTATCCGGTCGCAGCCTGCGCTGTTCCCCGTCGCACGGATTCATCTCGTCGCGCGGCGTAGCGTGAAGAAAGTGAGTTCGGGGCGGCAGTTGATTCGCACCGGAAAGTTGCTGAAGCCGATGCCGCGATTGACGTAGAGATGATTGCCCGCAAATCCAAAGTCAGTAATCCAGCCGTCGGCGTACACCGCGTTCTCCTGCACGAGCGACAGCCAAGACCAGTCGGGTAAAAACGGTAAGCGAAGCTGCCCGCCGTGCGTGTGTCCGGCAAGCGCGAGCGGGGCGGCGTGCGGCGGAAAGTCAGAGAACGAATCGGGATTGTGCATCAGAGCGATTCGCGCCGCCATATCGGGTACTTGGGCGAGTGCCACACCTACGCGGTCGTTATGCGCCCACTTGTCGCCGATGCCGACGACGTACAAGGCTTCCGACGGGTTTTGATTTTCGTTCGTCGAGTCGTCGCTTGCAGGCGAACCTATTTGCCTCGCCGCGTTATCGAGTAAGCGCACGCCCGCCGCCGATAGTTGTTCGCTCAACCGGCGTGCGAGGTAGTCGTTCTTCACATACTCACGAGTCATCATGCCGTAATCGTGATTGCCGAGTACGGCGTATGTCGGGATGCCTGCCTCGATTAACGGGCGGACGAGCGCGACCGCCTCATCTATTTCTTCATCAACTTCGAGAAACTCCTCGCGCTCGGTTTCATCTTTTTCATCGTCCGTCGGGTTATAGACGAAATCTCCGGCAATCAGCACCGCCGCTGGACGCGCGGCGATTGTGTGTTCGACCGCGCTTCGCACCGCGTCCGTATTATCAAGCCACATCCCGACTTGCAAGTCCGCGAATAAAGCGATGCGCTTGCCTTCCCATGATTGCGGTAAGTTAGGAAGTTCCGCCGTTTCCTCTTTAATTTCGAGCCAGCGCGGCTCAATTCCGATGCCCCACACGAGAAGCAGTGTGACAACGCAGGCGACGGAGAGCGACGCCGTTTTGAGTAAACGTTTAACCTTCATCACCAATTAGTGCCTTCTTCTTTCAACTCACCCGCTTCCGCTGCTAGCACGTGGCGCACATCCACACCGCAACGCGCGAGAGAAGCGACAATAGGTGCTTGCCTCGCGCGGGTTGATGAAACTTTATTGTCCGACGGGACGGCGTGTCTCTTGCAGGCGATTAACATGAATGTAGTGTTTTATGTCCTGCAGTGTTTTCATTTCAGCCGCATCTACGAGTCCCCAGTTTTTGATTTGATCCGCGCTTGGCATTGCGCGGATTTCTCCGGTCAGAGAGCGCGTCTGTCCCTCGCGTATAACTACGTCCCATTCGGCTGAGCCTTGATCTAAGCGTTCGTCAAGTCGTGCGAACAGTCGCCGGTCTCCGTCGCCAATCCAGAAGCCGCGTTCACTAACCAGTTTCTGAACTCTGACATCATCAAGCTGCACGCGACGACCGACGAGCGAACGGCTGTCAGGCGCGTTGATAATAGCGAGCATGTCCGTCAGCGGCTGATTCGCATCCGCTGCATTCATATTCGCGCCGCTCATGTTCGCCGCGTTCGCGTTAGACGAGTTGATGTTGTTCGTGTTTGCGGCTCGGTTGGGGTTCGGTTTGAAACTTGCCGATTGCACGATCAGCACCGGCTTGGCGTTGAATTCAGCTTCGAGTTCGGGCTGTAAGTCCCAACCGATCTCGCGCTCGACCTCGGCGGTGACGAGCATCCGCACCGTCCCGGTCACGGTCGCCGTGTCGTTAATGACGTAGGCACGGTTCCCGCCTTCGGGGACTTGCGGAAACGGCTCGCGCCCCAGTACCAGCAACTCGCCGACGCTCGCGCCGCTGTCCATGTTGAAGGCGCGGGGCGAGTGAATCTCTTCGACATCGCCGCTGACCGTGACGGTCTTGCCGACATATGCGTTCGGGTTGTTGATGACCTGCGCGGCGGTCACACCACCAACTTCAGCCGCGCGCTCGCTCGGCGACTCGCTCGCACACGCCGCGAACAAGCTGACAAAGAACAGCGCGCAAAAGAAAGTCACATACCTTCCGCCGATGCTCATGCGACACGCGGCGGGATCAATCATTTTAGACTTCATAACTAAATCCTTTCCAATTTTTTCGCGGCACGGTCAGAAGGTTTGGATAACTGTCTGACCGTGCCGCGATTTTCTCTGTATCAATTGTGTTTGCGATCTTTAAGGCGGACATCGCTCGAAACAAACGATCTATTCATCCATGCTGAAAGTCTGTCCGGTTTATCTGCCCTTGCCTTTAGCCTGTTGGTCAGGCAGGTTTTCGACATCAACATCAGTGCGGCGCACAGTATCCCGAATCGTCTCGGTGCGCTCATTGACATCTTTGCTAATCACGATCTCCTCGACGACGCGCGCTTCTTTCGCCACAACTGCTTGTTCGGCTATCACCGGCACGACTATCTCGCCACCTTTGAGCGAAGCCATGTCGGCATCGCTGACCGGACGATTCACGGGATTTCGCTCGACGTTGATCGTCTCTTCACGCAACCGCACAGTCTCTTCGACCGGACGTTCCGTCACGTTGGACTCGACGCGCACGCCCCCCGTCTGCACGGTGCGCTTGCCGACTTGCAACTCCTCTTTAATAACCGGGATGGCGACCTCGTTCGTAGCAGTGTCGCGGTGCTGTCCGGTGCTCATGCCTGTCGCAGTCGCCGCCGTTGCTGTCGTGCGTTGCTGTGCCGCGTTGGAATAAATCTGCTCGCCGCCGCACGTCTTCCATTTGTTCTCAAGATGAGCGGCGTCCTCCGCGTTGCGCGGTGTAGCACGCAGCACGATACCACCTGATTTGATGCCCGACTCGTAAGCCGTCGCTTGTTCTTCCGGGATGCCGTAGCCGACGAGCGCGCCGACGAGTCCACCCGCCAAGCCGCCCGCGCCCGCGCCGACCAACGCCGCAGCCAGCGGTCCGGCGACAATGAGACCCAAGCCGGGTAGCGCAACCGATGTTCCGATTGCCGCGATTGCTGCCAGCACAGCACCGACAGTGCCGCCGATAGCAGCGCCCGTCCCTGTCCCTTCAAGCGCCTTTGTGCCGAGTTCCGTATTGTCGGCGGTGTTGCCTGAATAGTAGCGGTCGCGTGTCTCGTTCGACATCACCACGTCCGCGTCGTCCTTGCCGTAACCGCGCTCGCTGAGCGCAGTGTAAGCGCATTCGGCACTGGTTTTATCCTTGAACAATCCGGTCAGTGTGAATTGGTTGCTGGTGTTTGCGTTCTTCGTATCTACCATGATTTTTGCTCCCTTTGTTTTCTTGCGTAGTTTCGTGAATACCCTGCTTGTCATGTCCCCAGAGACGAGACGCATCACGTTCGCCCGTACCGAAATTGGTTTTAGACCGCCTCATAATCGTTGACGAAAAGATGTTATAAAAAAAAGTGCGAACGCAAATCCGTATTTCCACTCAGTCGGCGTGAGTAATAACACCCAGCGAGGTTCATAACGTGACCTGTTCTCGAATGGCAGTGCGCGGGGATTTTACCAACCGCTCGTTCGTCCCATTCGATTCGCCCGATCAGTAGTGGGCTGTGACGACTCGGAGTGAGGTCAGGTTTAGTCATGAAAATTCCTGAGACCCAAGTCCCACTGGTGGCACACAACTCAAACGCTCTGGTTCACCGCATCGCTTGATTGCTGCTTCGCGCGGCTGAGTCGGAATTGTTGTCGCTGGTATCAGTCTTCCGGGTTTCGCCTTTAGCCTGCTGCGGTGTGAGCGGTTCGTTCGTGCCACGTTCTAATGCCCGACCCGCTTTGATGTCGGCGAGTTTGACCACGAACAGCTGTTCGTCGCTGACGCGGTTGAGCATCTCCTTGAGCGCGCCGTCGTCGAGCTTCGAGAGGTCAACATTGAAAGCGTTGAGTGCGGCGCGCAGTTGCTCTACGGTGTTCGTATCGCGCTCATAGACATCCGGGTAAAGGTAAAGCACGCCGCCTTCGACGACATGCGTATCGTAGTTGATGTCAACCATAAGCGGTTGGTCGAGATTGATAACCTGTCGCTCCGACGTATTCATCGTTTCGTCAATTTCTTCATTCGAGATTTGCAGCGCCCGCGCGCGGGCGATCTTCTTCACGATGTCTAACAAGTCTTCGCGCAAGACGCGCACGCAGCCGTGCGAGACGAGGTTGCCGAGATCGGAAGGCGATTGCGCTTCGTGCAGGAGATAAGCATCGCCGAGCGGAATCTTGATTTTGCCGAGCGGGTTGCGCGGGTCTGAAGCCTCTATGCGCTCGTAAGGTTCAACGCCGGAAGATGCACGCACCCAAGAGCTGTCGGGCGGAATCCACGCCGGGTTGAGGATTACCTTGTTCGCTGTGCGCTCGCCGATAGGAATTGGAAACTTTTTACGTCCGACGCCGACCGGATATGTCGCCACCTCTTTGCCGTTTTGCCACAAGGTCAGCTTGAAAGCCGGGACGTTGACGGTGATGCGTATGTCCGGGTTGTCAGGTTGCAGTGCGGCGCGAACAATCTTGCCGCCCGTCGCTTTATCGGAACGCCGTGATTCGTCTTCGCCAATCGAAGCGTTGGTGTTGTTCGGGTTGTTCGGGTTGTTCGAGGCTGTATTGTTCGGTGACGTGTTTTGAAGATTCGCTGTCCCGTCAGTGTTGTTTGAAGCGTCCGTCGGCTCGCTTTCGCCGAGCGCGGTGCGCGTCGTCAAGGCGAGATGTTCGGTCTCTTTCTTCGCGCCGTCGGGGTACGAGACGCGCGCCCACACGTCGCCCGCGAAATCTTCGGAAGTCTGCACGTTGGTTTGAAATTGAGAGCGGGCGCGATCCGTCGGCTCAATGAGATTTTTCAGTTGTACGAAATTGCCGTCTTCATCGGCGATGACCGGACGGTAGAGGAACGCGACCTCGCTCGCGCCGGGAGCCGTGACGGTCAAGGTCACAGCGTCGTTGCTCGCCACTTTCCAATCTCCCGCCGCCGCATCATCAACCGGCGAGGCGGCGATTGTCGGTTGTTGCGCGGAAGCGGGCGTCGGCGTCGGCAGCGTCGGTGTGCTGCCCTGCAACTCGACACGTCTTTCGGGAGCGACACACGCGCTCATCAATATCAATGACAATGAAAGCGCGATTGCCAAGTAAAACTTTTCGATGGTGTTTCTCAAAACAGTATTTCCCTTCAAGAGTCGGCTTGTTCGTCTCGCAAACATAAAGCATTCGGCGGCAACTTTAACGAGTGGAAACACACACCCGCCTTGAGTGTTTCCACCTACAACGAAACCCTCGCCGCCTGCTATATTCCGTGAGGCAAAGCGATTTAGGTTGAAGATGGAGTTGATTAGACCTCTTGCAAAAGTCCCGGAGGGACTGACTGACAATAGCCCAGCGATTCATCGCTGGGTAGCAGATTGAGATGGCAGTTGAGTCCCGTAGGGACGGCTGAATAAAGCCAGTTGTCCCTACAGGACAAGATATTCTTCTCACCTTGCCCCAGCGATGAATCGCTGGGCTACTATCAAACGTCCCTACCGGGACGACTTTTGCAAGAGGTCTATTTAGCCGCGAAAGGATTTGGAGTTTGAGCTTAGGGATTCGCGCGAGATTGATGTGGCTGTCGTTGGGCGTCGCCGTGCCGCTCGCGCTCGTCGGCGCGCTCGTGCTGTGGGGTCTGTGGCGTGAGAGTCGCCAACAGATTGATGCGGCAATCGAAAGCCAAGCGCAACTCGCCGCCGTCGCCTTCGAGCGATGGATAGAAGGTCAACGCAACCCTCTACGGACGCTCGCCGGACAAGCCGCGATAACTTCGCCAACAACTTCAAAGGCAACTTCAACCGCGCTCGCCAAAAACTTTTCACTCGTCATCAGCAACCGTCCGTACTGGCTCGACCTTCATCTCCTTGATGCTCGCGGCAACACCTTGCTCGCACAACCGCCGCAGTCGCCGCCGCTATCGCAAGGCACGGTGACGGATGCTTTCGCCAAATTAAACAAACGCGATTCGTGGGCGATTACCACCGATTGGACGCGGAGCGCAGAGCGTCCCGTGATCGTCATCAGTGCGCCCGTCGAAGATGGCGGCGCGATTGTCGCACGCGCCGACGCAGCGGCTATCGGCGGACTTTTCAGAGACATAAACCTCGCGCCGGGTAGCGTCATCGCCGTCTTCGATTCGCGTCAACGCATTCTTTATCGCAGCCCGACGCTCGAATCTTACATCGGCGCAGATGTCAGCAATTCCTCGCTGTTCGCGTCGCTCGATGAGCGACGCCGTGCGGTCGTCGAGCAGACCAGCCCCTACGACGGCATACGGCGCATCTACGGACTCGCGCACGCGGGCGACACCGATTGCATCGTGATGATCGGTACGCCGACGAGCGTACTGCTCGAACCCGCGCAAGCTCAATTCATGGGCTATGCTCTCTTTGGTTTACTTGCACACGTTTCGGCGATGGTCGCGGCGTTTCTGCTCGCACGCGGTGTCATTCGTCCGGTGCAGAGACTTGAGCAAGCCGCACGCAGCTTAGGCGCGGGCGACACGGCGGCGCGTGCGCCCGTCGGGGGCGACGATGAGTTCGGCAGGCTCGGCACGTCATTCAACACGATGGCGATGCGGATACAGGAACGCGAAGCCAGACTCGCGGAACTTGACCGCTTGAAATCCGAATTCGTCGGCAGCGTCTCGCACGAACTACGCACGCCTTTGACGACAATCAAAACTCTCACGCGCCTGCTGCTTCGCGGGCGGCATACGGAAGTTGAGAAGCGTGAGTATCTCGAAACTATCGCGCAGGAATGCGACCGGCAAATCGAGTTGGTGATAAATCTGCTTGACCTCTCGCGCATCGAAGCGGGGGCGTTTAATTTGTCGCACGCGCCGGTTGATGCGGGTGAAATCGTGCGTGCGTGCGTGACGGCGATGCGCCACCTGACACAGACGCGCGAACAAGAATTACGTTTCGATGTTGCCGACGATTTGCCGCTCGTCGAGGCGGACGCGGGTGCGTTGCGTCGCGTAATCGGCGGACTCGTCGAGAACGCGGTTAAGTACACGCCCGAAGGCGGCGCGATTATCTTGCGTGCGGCACCGGATGAAGCGCAGTCTGATTTTTTGATAATCAGCGTCGCGGATACGGGGCGCGGCATCCCTGAAGAAGATTTGCCGCACATCTTCGATAAATTTTATCGCGGCGACTCCGCGCTCGAAGCGTCCGGCATCGGTCTCGGACTCTACCTTGCGCGTACGATGATCGAACGCATGAACGGTTCGCTTACGGTTGAAAGTCGTGTCGGTGCGGGCAGCGCGTTCACGATTCGTTTGCCGGTGTGGAAGGACGAGGTTGACGAAGACGGTCAACAATCGCTCGTTGATACGCGACCGTCTCACATCGCGGAGAAACAAATCGCATGACAAACCGCTTACTCGTCGTTGACGACGAACCGAATTTGCTCCGCGCCGTCGCCGCGACATTGCGCGCCGAAGGTTACGAAGTGCAGACCGCGCGAAGCGGCGCGGAAGCCTTGCTGCGCGTCGCCGAACAGTTGCCTGACCTCATTGTTTCCGACGTGCGTATGCCCGGCATGGACGGCTACGCCTTCGCCCGCCAGCTTCGCCAAGCGTCGCACACAGATTTGATTCCGATTGTGTTTCTGACCGCGAAAGACGGGACGGAAGACCGCATCGAAGGCTTCCGCGCCGGAGTTGACGCCTATCTCACAAAACCTTTTGAACCCGATGAACTCATCGCCGTCATCGCCAACATCTTGAACCGCGTGCAGCGCACACACGCCCGTGTCGCCCGACTCGTAACCGCGAGCAACCAAGCGGCGGAGAAAACTTTTATCCCCGACGAGGAATTGACCGACGCCGAAAACCGTATCGCGGAAGCGGTCGCACGCGGGTTGAGCAACAAAGAGATTGCCGCTGAACTTTCAATCAGCGCGCGCACCGTCGAGAATCACATCAGCCGCATTCTCGCCAAAAAGCATTTCTCGAACCGCGTCGAAATCGCACGCTATATTCTCGCTCGTCAAAGTTCCGGTTAAAAGTTGTGAGGCGCAATCATGTATGAAGATATTTGAGGCGGGCGGGCTGACGTGGAAAGAACTAGCGAAGCGCGTCGTGAACAGTGTGCGCGACGATGACTTGCTCGGATGGGCGGCGCAACTCGCGTTCTTCCTGATGCTCGCGTTCTTTCCGCTGTTGGTGTTTTTGATGCTGCTGCTCGGCTACTTGACCGAAGACCGCGCTCAGTTGCGCGACGGGTTGTTGTTTTATTTGAGCAGCCTCGCACCTGTCTCGGCTTCGCAGTTGATTGCGACGACGGTTGAGGAAACCGGCTTTGCGAAAGGTGGCGGCAAGTTGACGGTTGGATTGGTCGCGGCATTGTGGGCGGCATCCGGCGGAATGCGCGCGATGTCAAAAGCCATAAACGTCGCTTACGGAGTAAGACAAAATCGCGCGTGGTGGCACGAAAGATTGCTCGCGCTCGGTCTCACGCTCGCGCTCGGCGCACTGATTATCGTCGCCTTGACGCTTCTGCTTTACGGCAGCGACATCGCGGAACAGATCGCGGCGGCGTTCGGTTTAGACCGTGCGTTCACGCTGCTGTGGAAACTCGTGCAGTATCCGCTTGCCGTTCTGTTCGTGCTGCTCGCCTTCAATGCGATTTATCACTTCGCCCCGAACATCGAAGGCAAGCGTTGGCGGTGGCTGACGCCGGGCGCGCTCATCGGCGTCGCCCTGTGGCTCACGGTATCAATCGCGTTTCGTCAGTACCTGCGGCAGTTCAGCCTTATCAAAACTACTTACGGCTCGTTCGGGGCGGTCATCGCTTTGATGTTGTGGTGTTACCTGACAGGTATCGTGATTCTCATCGGCGGGACGATTAACGCCGTCATCAGTCGCGCCCGGCAGGACATCGCGCGATAGCGATTCGATATAGGACTTTCATTATTTGAGATTGAATATTTGAAATCTCAAATAACAAAACAAGAAAACTAAAGAAAAACATTCGGAGTGAGAAAGCCCTGCGATAGTAATTACTAACAGCGATTGTGAGTGAAAACACCTAAGCGGTTTGTGTGATTCTACGGATGCCGCACGTTCGCCGTGCGCGTTATTCTTGGACATCAATTCTGATATTAGTAAGGAGACGAAGGAAAATGTTAAGTGAATCCCGGACGAACTATATAACCCGTTGGCTGATGATGTGCGGACTCTTGCTTGCCGCGTTCACTTGCAACGCTTTAATCACACAAGCGCAGGACAACCCGACGCAAATGCCCGCCAACCCGCCGCCACAGCAAACGCCGACAGCGGGTGACGAACCGGATGACCCGGAGGGTGAAACGGCAGTTGTCGAACCGGTCTTTAAGGATTACAAAGGCGTGACTATCGGCATGAGTGCCGACGAAGCCCGCCGCAAACTCGGCGACAAAGACGCCAAAGGAAAGACCAGCGATTTCTTTCTGATTTCTGACAATGAGGTGGCGCAGGTGTACTACGACGCTTCGGGCAACGTCCGCGTCGTCTCGGTTATCTACACCGGCAAAAAAAGCAAAGCCCCGAAAGCGAAAGACGTGCTTGGCGAAGATGTCGCACCGGGAAGCGACGGGCGCGTGTACAAACTTATACGCTACCCGCAAGCCCGTTACTGGGTCGCTTACAGCCGCACCGCAGGAGATTCGCCGCTGGTGACAGTCACGATGCAGAGAATGCGCGCGATTAAATAAAACGGCGTGAACACGTCAAGCAGAGAGGGCGGCATGTCAATCAAACAGTCTGACGGGAGAACAATTATGAGCGAGGCTAAAAACACAGTCGAAGCCAAAAACACAAGCAAGGTAACGCGCAAAGATAAGGGGACGAGTCCGCTCAAACGCATCGGCATTTACGCGGTCATCGTGCTGGGCATCTTCATGCTCGGCTTCTTGCCGATGTGGTTCACGGCGCGCGAACGGGCGAATGAGCGCGACGCGGCACGGCGTGAATTGCGTGTTCGTCAAATGCAGAACCGCTTGGCGAGTGCCGCCCTCGACGCGCGACGCGGTGAGTACGAACAGGCGCGCACTGCCGCGAGCGATTTCTTCACCGACCTGCGTGCCGAAACCGACCGCACGCAAGACCGCGCCCTAACCGCCGAACAGATTGAGCGCACCCGCGCGACTCTCGCCGCACGCGACGATTTAATCACGCTGCTTGCCCGCAACGACCCGGCGAGTGCCGACCGACTCTCCGATGCTTACATTGCTTACCGCGATGCGCTCGGAGCTAACCAACCTATGCAAACACCCGCGCCGCGCTGAAACACGCACGCTACGCGCGCGAGGCGTACAACAAAGATTACAGTATTTAGGACTGTCGAAACATTGAGGTGGAAGCCGTCGCGCCTCCGTCTCACGTCGGCAGTCTTTTTGCTTGCCGACTTCTTCCTCCGGCACGAATGAAAGAACGCTCTACTGCTAAATTGATAATGAATAAAATCGCTTCATCTCCGCCCGAACGCGAAATACTCAACGACGAACGCCGCCAACTACTCGCCCGCATTGAAGACTGGCTGGAGACGCCGATGCTCATACTCGGCTTCGTCTGGCTGGCGATGTTCGTTTATGAATCTGTGCAGGGTGAAGGTGCTGCGCTCAACACGGCGAACATAATTATTCAAGTTGTTTTCGCTTTCGACTTCCTGTTGAAGATAGTTCTCGCTCCCGACAAAACCGATTACCTCAAAGCCAACTGGCTGACGCTGATTGCGCTCGTCGTCCCGGCGTTGCGCGTCTTTCGCATCTTCCGCGTCTTTCGCATTCTGCGCGCCGCACGCGCCGCGCGCGGGCTGCGGTTGTTCCGCCTCATCAGTTCGCTTAATCGCGGAATGCGCGCGCTCGGCGCGACGATGAGCCGTCGCGGTGTCGGCTATGTCATCGTCTTGACGCTCGGCGTCACTTTCGCGGGTGCTGCCGGAATGTTTGCGTTCGAGAACGAAGCACCAAATTCATCGCTGACCACTTACGGCGATGCGCTGTGGTGGACGGCGATGATGATGACGACGATTGGCAGCGACTATTTTCCGCAGACGGCAGAAGGTCGCGTACTCTGTTTCATCCTCGCCATCTATGCGTTCGCCGTCTTCGGCTATGTCACGGCGACGATTGCCACGTTCTTCGTCGGGCGCGACGCCGTGAACGAAGAAGCGGAGGTTGTGGGAGCCGCACAAATTGAGAAACTCCAAATAGAGATTGCCGCCTTGCGCGATGAGATACGAAACTTGGCGCGCAGCAGCAGATGATGATCGCGGCGGGTGAATCGAAGATTGATTACCGGAGAAAGCCGGGGAAGTTGTGTGCGACGATTGTTCGATTTAGGCGGGTTGACATGGACGCAACTAATCAAAAATGTTGTCGCGCAATCACGCGCGCAAGACATGATGGGTTGGGCGGCGCAACTCGCGTTCTATATCATGTTCGCGTTCTTTCCGTTAGTGCTTTTCCTGACGCTTCCGCTCGGTTACGTCATGCGCCGGGTATTTCGGCGCACCTCTCTCTCCGCAAACTAAATACAAATCGGGAAGGGAAGAGAAATGCAAAGACACATCTCAAAATTATAGGACTTTCTCACTCCGAGTGTTTTCTTTGGTTTTCTTATTTTGTTATTTGAGATTTCAAATGTTTAATCTCAAATAATGAGAAAGTCCTAAATTATTGATGACGGCGGTGACGCTCTGCGCCGTTTTGTTCGCGGTTGAGTCGGTGAACGCGCAAACGCGGCGCGGCTACAATCGGGCTTACACCAAAGCTCAAGTCGAACAGAAAATCCGTCGCGTCAAGAAACGCAGTGACCGCTTTGTCGGACTCTTTGACCGCGCACTTGACAATAATACCGAACGCGCATGGGCGACGTTGCGGGGGAACTAAACGCCCTCGCGCGCTTTTACAATCTGCGCGGTCTGCGTGAATAGAAAAGTTAAGTTCGCCGGGTAGTTCACGGCAACATGCAAGTACGAGAGGGGCGTCCGACAAAAAAGGATGCTCCTCTTTGATTTGATAGCACTGTTCTTAGCACTCGCTTTCGGCGCGCCGCGACGCCCTTTTTTGTCGTCTGTTTAGCAGCAGTTTTCGCTGGCATGATTTCCAAATCCTCCACACACTTATTGGTAGAGAAGTGTAATTGATAACACTAAAGCTGTTAAACCGCGCACCAAACCCGCTTCAGTCACAGAGTTGTCTTCAACTCGAACGTCGGCATTTGCCGTATTTCGGTTCTCCAATTTTCTAATTCGGTGGCTCAAGCCAATCGGAGAAGAACGTTAAAACGCCCTTTTGGATTGTGCTTGAAAGCGACCGCGCGATGAATCGCGTGGCTATGTGCCGCCTGCGGCGGAAAGTCCGATGAATCGGGCTGTAAAATCTTAACCGCGCAAGGTGAGTATCTGACTCTATTTTCGATTTCCTTGTGTTGTGCGATTGTATTTCCGCATCACCTGTTTCAATCGTTCGTGCGGAATCGCGTACACGGTGTTTCCGTTAATTCCGGTCATCGTTTCCGCCGCAACCATCGCGTTGATAATCGCTTCTTCCGTCGCATTTATGGTCGCCGCAAAAACGGGGTTGATGCGTTCGTTGGAAAGCATCTGTAAGTTCACCGCCCGCTCGTTTTTCGCGGCATCTTTGTTGGCAGTCGAGAAGGCGATGAAGATGTCGCCGGATGAATTGCCGCCGATGCCGCCGTTACGCGCGATGCCTAAAGCCGCGCGCTTAACGACGCGCTTTAATTGATGCGGAAGTAGCGGGGCGTCCGTAGCGACGACGACGATGATCGAGCCGGTATCGGCGGGAACTTCCTTCGGCATCAAATCCGTGATTTCGCTTCCGACAGGCACGCCCGCAATCGTTAGCCCTGCGCGTCCGCCGTAGTTGGCTTGCACTAAAACTCCAATCGTGTAACCGCCTTGCGCGGCGTCAAGGACGCGCGAAGCCGTACCCGTGCCGCCCTTGAATTGGTGTGCAATCATCCCTGTCCCGCCGCCCGTGTTGCCTTCGGCGATTGCGCCCGACTTCGCTTCGTCCAAAGCTTGAAAGACGTGTTCCGGTTTAACGTGAAAGCCGTTGATGTCGTTCAAGAAACCGTCGTAAGTTTCGGCGACGACGGGCAGCGACCACGGTTGCGCGGTCTTAGCTTTTCTCATCTGCCATGCGATGACCGCATCGCGCACCGTGCCGACGCTGTGCGTATTGGTTATCATCACGGGACCTTCGAGAAAGCCCGATTCTTCAATCCACGTCGTCCCCGTCATCTCACCGTTGCCGTTTAGGGTGAACCACGCGCCGAACACTTGGTCGGCGTTACTTTTGCCGCGCGGCAGAATCGCCGTCACACCCGTTCGCACAGGACCCTTGCCAGCAATTAACTTTCCGTCGCCGGAGATAAGCGTCACCAATCCGACTTCGACACCCGCGACATCCGTAATCGCGTTGAAGCGTCCCGGCGCGCCGTCGAACGGAATGCCCAAATCGCGCGCGCGGGGTTTTGTTTGCGACATGACGAGGTGTGAAAGCATCAGCAGGGCGAAGCATAGAACGACAAATTTCTTCATCTGATTTGATGTTTTGAAATCAAGTTTTCGTTTTCATCCGAATTTGAAATTTGTGATTTGAAATTCCAAATTCAAGAAGCGTACATGAAAGTAAATAGCGCACCGACTTAACGCGGAAAAGCTGTCCGGTTCAAGTCAAAACTTGCGCGTCCATTCTTTGAGCCAGCATTCAATCACGACTTTCTTATTCGTGTAAAACTCTACCGCATCGCGCCCCTGCCCGTGCAGCACGCTCCACATCTGCGGCGTGAACGAGACTCAAGACGGGTCCGAAAATCTCCGTAAGCCGCACGCGACCTCGACGTTTTCGATGCCGCGCCGAATCTCGGCGCGTGCTTCCACAAGAGTCTTGCCGCTCTCCTGTGTGACAAGTCTGGCAATTTCCTCGATGTTGTTTTCAAGAATTTGTTTGAGTTTGAAGAGGTATTGAGTGCGTTCTTCAGGCGGCGTGCGTCGCCATGCAGGGAACGCCGCTTCAGCCGCTTTGATTACCGCCGTCACATCTTCGCCGCGTTCTAACGGAACTTCGGCAAGCCGTTCGCCGTTCGCCGGGTTGCTAACATCCGCGAAGTCGCCCGCCGCACCGTTCGACCATTGACCGCCTACATAGTTGGATAGTTGATTGCTCACGTACAACTCCTTCTCATCATTGTACTCGTCATGAACTTTATCGCCGCCCGTTCGGTTGCGATTCTGATTCACGCGGAATGCCGGATAATACCGCGTCCTTCGCCGCTTCAGCAGCGAGCGTCGCAAGCGCGTTAAGCGGAAGGTGCGTGTTCTCGATTTCGCCGGTCGTCGCGGCGAACAACACAATCTGAACAGATACGGCATCATTTTTGAATCCGATAATATATATTATGTATTGAATTTCTTAGAGCGTGTCTGAAAAGTCAAAATAGAAACATTAAGCAATACGCCTACTTTTTATATAATCCGGTAAAAACTTGCGTAAAGCTTAGAGAAACGGAGCTTTTGGCTTGTTATGCTTTTTGTCATTAAGACAACTCAAGCCCAATGTTTTCGGGCTTTTTAAGACTTTTCAGACACGCTCTTATCACAAATAACAAATATGTGAATCAGTAGTTGAATTTAGGCAGAAACCTCGACAACCGAAACTTCCGTAAAAAGATTTTCCAGACGGATGCTTTACGCGAACTACGGGGTGAGTGAAGAGCCTTTCGGCGAATTTATGAAAGAGGTGCAGGCTTTATCCGAGGGCAGGCACGAAAAAGCGAAATGGGAGGTTCGCAATTTCCTTAATGTATTCACCAAGCGGCGCAAGTTCATGGCTGAATTAGAAGATATTATCGGACTCGGTGAGCTTGTTGGGTGGGTGCGCTCCGTGCGTAAGCGCGATAAGTTACGCTTGGAGATCGTGAAACGATCAGACGATGTGGCGGGCTTTGTGGTGCTACCGAAACGCTGGATTGTCGAACGCACATTTGCATGGCTGTATCGCTGCCGCCGTTTGAGCAGAGATTATGAGTATCTGACTTCGACGAGTGAATCGATGATCCAAGTGGCGACGATTAACTCGATGCTCCGCCGCTTGGCTCGCTAACTGACTTTTTCAGCACGCTCTTAGACTTTTGGCTGCAATCCAAAAAGTGCTTTAATGCTGGCGGCAGAGTGTCGCTTGAGGCGGTTTATTTTCACACATTAACTATGCTGAGATGCTCTGCCTTTCCTTCTCCAACTTTGTCAGAACATCTAGGTTGCGATTGACATAAGCAAAAGCAGAAGACATGAGCCACGAAATATCACGAAAAAGAACACTAAACAAACTTTTTTTCGTGCCGCTTCCCGGTTGTTTCGCGGCTAAATCCTTTGCTCAACGGCTTATGTCAACCGCAACCCAGTGAGAATTAAAGATTTGAAATCTCCGACTCGAAACCTTAGAGTTCGGACTTTAAGAATTTTGAAAGCTTTCCTTTAACGTCTCGAAACCCTTTTCGTTATGAGATTCGTCGAACATCTGACCGCCCGCGCTTCGCTTATCCAACGCATAGTGTTCTGGCTCGCGCCGCTTGCCTGTCTGTTAGGCATCTGGTTGACGGTGCAGTACGACCCGAACACGAACATTGACTTACGCATTGACCGTCCAACGGCGATTGAGCGGGGGCGCGAGTATGCCCTGACGCGCGGCATTGATGTTTCGACGTGGACGAGCGGGTGTCGCGCCGAAGCCGACAACGACCGTTATTCGTATTTCCGTATTCATGAAAACGCGGAGACAAACACGCTTCGCCGTCTCGCCCCCGAAGTTGTTATCAATGTGATTTTCGCCAATTACGAGACAGGGGAAATCTTCGCGGTCACACTCGCGCCTGACGGTTCGCCCGTCGGTTTCAGGCATAACATATCAAGTGAGAATACTGAGGATGCGGGCGGAGTGATCACCATTACAAATCATAATGTGTTGACTCACTCGGTTGCCCCACCTGCTAATCTTGAAGTGTCGCGCGCGGCGGCTGACGCCGAACTGTCACGAATCGCGGGGGAGTACGGCATATCGCTCAACTCTTTTTCCACTCCCGTCTTAAAGGAAACCCGCACGCCGAAGATTGATGACATTGCACGCCATTTCACCTATCGCTTGAACTTCCCGGAAAGTCCTCAACTAGAAGCCTATCAACTCATCTCCGTGGTCGGCAATAAAGTTATTCAAAGCAAGGCGACGACGAAAGTTGACGAGGCTTACGCGAAAGCGAATTTTCTCAACCATCAGATTCTCAACACCATTGCCACTGCGCTCTACGGTGTGTTGCTCGCCGCGCTGGTTATTTACGGGCTTTATCGTTACGTCCAATTGACACGGCAGAAGGAAGTTCCGCACGCCCGCAGTTTGCTTATCGCGGCGGTCATGGGGTTGATATTTCTCTTAATCGCCCTACAAACCGATTTCGTTATTATCGCTCCCGGCACGCCGTCGCGCATCGCTTTTTGGATGGCATTGATTCTCGGCGGCGGCTTTACGATGTTGTTTATGGGCTTGGGCATCGGTATCGCGTTCGGGGCGGGCGAAGGAACTGTGCGCGAAGCGTATCCGGGAAAGTTGACTTCGCTCGATGCTTTATTGACCGGACGCATTCTTTCGCGCAACGTCGCCCGCTCGGTTCTCGTCGGAGTCGTCTTAGGCGGTTGGTTGGTGTTGTTGCAAAACTTGCCGAATGTGTTCTGGCTTGGACGCGCGGATGGTGGACAGGGTTTAGCTTCACATCTGTTCGAGATTTTCTACGGACGCTTAACACCGTTGTTGCCGCTCATCAACCCCCCGCTTCATAGCGTGATGGTGGTCATCTCCGGTCTGTTGTTACCGCTCGCGTTGTTTCATCGTCGAATACGAAATGACAATCGTTATTTCGCGGTGCTTATCCTGTTATGTGTCGTCGCCAACTTCGGAACGGTGCAACAGCAACCGATGCCGTTTCTCGCTTTAGTGATGCAGTCAATCGTTCTCGCTCTCATGCTGCTGGCGAGTTTCTTTTTTTACGATTTACTGACTGCGATTGTCGCCGTCGGATTCCCCGCTTTCGTGACATTCGTTGTGTATCTCGCGGTTCAACCGTCAACCTCACTGCGCCAAGCGGCTTGGGTTTCAGTCGGTATCGGTATTGTCATCTTACTGGTTGAAATTTATTTCTTGGCGCGTGGGCGCACCTATACGGAAGACGATGTGCGTCCGCTCTATGCGCGTCATCTGGCGGAGCGCGTGCGTATGCAATCGGAAGTTTCCGCCGCCCGTGAAGCTCAGGTAAGACTGATGCCCGCCGCCCTGCCGCAGTTGGCGAACTTGAGCATCGCGGCGGAATGTCGTCCGGCGCGCACCGTCGGCGGCGACTTTTTCGATGTCTTCCCTCTCGATGAAAAACGCATCGGCGTATTTGTCGCCGAAGGCGGCGAACGCGGTTTGGAAGCCGCGCTGACCATCGCTTTTGCGAAAGGTTTTTTGATGCCGCGCTTGCAAAGCAGAGACACACCCGGCGAAATCGTGTGCAGTTTGCAAACACGTCTCTTGCCGTTGCTCGACCTTAATCAGACCGCGCTCGGTTTGACATTCGCGGTCTTCGATACGCAAGCCGGTACGTTCACTTACGCGCGTACCGGAGACTATCCCCGCGTCGTTATCCGACGCATGAACGGCGACATCATCAGTGGCGATACGGAGCGAATATGGAATCTCGATGCCGCTTCTTCCGACTGTTCGATTCGTGAAGCGACGTTCACATTTGAAGCGGGCGATGCGGCGGTCATCATCACCGACGGTATCGCTAAAACTCTTTCGGGCGACGCCGGACTAGCCAAGCTTGCGACCGACATCACGCGCCTCGACCCCAACAGCAACGGCAAACTACTCAGGGTATCGGATGCGAATTTACCCGCGCAGGATATTTCACTTAAACCCGCTTCGCGCGATGATTTTCCGTTGCGCCGCGCCCTCGCCGATGCTTTGAAAGTTCAGGCGAAGCGCGCCCGCAAACTCGGTATCGAAGACGATTTGACGGCGGTAGTTTTACGTTACGATTTCGCTTCCCTGTCGGCTTAAAGTTATTTCCCTTTGCTTCTGACTTTGAAGGTTACAGCGAAGATTACAAATGCGAAAAAAGGATTAAGTCTGTCCTGTCTTTAGCTGCGGCAGCAGCGGTGAGACGGTAGCCCACAGTGAAGCGAAGCGTAACTGTGGGAAAGAATGGTAAAGAGAGGTTTCCGGCTACGGTAGTAGCGGCAGAAATCAGGCGGAAGCAACCTCATCGGGTTATCTTACGCTGCTACCGCAGCTAAAAATCTTGGTATCACTTAAACTCACAGTTTCGCCTTGCTTCACTGTGGGCTACCGTCTTGCCGCTACTCCGTAGCTAATGAACTTAACAATCAAAGTTTTTACTCTTGATTCGCATTACAAAGAAAGCTTGTCGCCTGAATAACATTCCCTCCCTTTGATTGACACGATGACACGACGCACGCTCACCCTCGTTCTGCTTGGTCTCGGCGGTTACGCCCTGTTGATTTTTTTCGCCGTGCGCCTCTCTCCGACCCGCGCTTTGAATTACCAACTTGACCGCCGCATCGCCATCGAAGCCGCACGCGAAACCGCGTCGCGCTTCGGTATCAACGCCCGCGCGTGGACGGCTTATGTGACCGCCGAACATTACACCACCGAATATCACTACCTGATGATTAAACCGTCGGCGTCAAACATCGTCGCCCTCGCTCCGGTTCGCACGTTCGTCACGTTCATCGAACCGCAATCAAAGGACGCGCATTCCGTCAGCGTCACACTCGACGCGGGCGGGCGGGCGATTGGTTTTACTCATCGCCTTGACGAAAAATCTTCCGATGCGAATCCCGCGCAAAATAATTCCGGCAACGGCAACAATGCCGACAATAACGACGGTAACAACAGTTCAAACGAAAGTTCAAATTCCGTCCCGATTGTTGATGCGGCGCAAGCCCGCGAACGTGTCAATCAAGCTTTCGCGCGTTTAATCGGCGACGCGGCGTGGGCGGATTTCAAAGCGGCGTCAGCAACGCCGTCGGTCACTGACGGCGTGACGGTTACACGTTCAACGTGGGAACGTCGCACGGACGACGCGCCGGAAGTGGCGATGGGCGCGATTGGCGAAATCAGAGGCGAACGTATCGCGGAACTGAAAATCGAACCGACCTTCGACGCAGCTTTCAACGCCCTCACCGACAATCGGCGCAGCTTCAACCGCATCGTCAGCGGCGTCGGCAGCTTCAGCGCGTTTCTCATCATTTTGGCTGCCATCGGGTTTTACGTTCTCGGTCTCACGCGCCGCAAGTTGACGTTCGCTTTACCGCTCATCCTGCTCGGCTTAGTCACCGTTACTTTCGCGTTGAATCGTTTTCTTTACGGTTCGGTGGACGGCTTAATGTTGACACTTCCGTTTCGTTCGCTCTTACTTGCCTTGTTATTAAACGTCTTGGGGGCGTTATTCTTGGGTCTTGGTTTCGCGCTGATGTGGAGCGTCGGCTATGTTTATGCACGTCGCACACAGCCTCTGAAAATCGCGTCGTTCGCCGCTTTGTTGCGCGGAAAATTGACGACGCAATTTGTCGCTCGCGCCGTCGCTTACGGCGTCCTGTGCGGCGGCATCGTCGCCT
This sequence comes from Pyrinomonadaceae bacterium, assembly GCA_041743485.1. Lineage (GTDB taxonomy): Bacteria > Acidobacteriota > Blastocatellia > Pyrinomonadales > Pyrinomonadaceae > JANDLT01. The sequence continues at coordinate 22,208 of JBGTMR010000042.1, read as the reverse complement.
GTATTCCGTATCTCATCAAAGCCGTGAATCTGTTTCCGATGCTCGAACTCGACCGCATCGAAGCCGAATATCTGGCTTCACGCGCCCCCGCCCTCGCCTCTTTAATTCAACCCGTTGACTTCATTCTGTTTTCGCTGTTCGCGTTCGTCGTACCCGTCATTACATCCCGCGCACGACTCGCGCGACTCGCTCCGGTAGTGGTGTTCGTCATCGGCGGAGTGTGGATGATGACGCGGGTTTCGAGTCTATCGAGTTACCCGATGATAATCGTCGGTGTGATTTCGATTCTGGTTTTAATGGAGATATACCGTCGCTTCGATTTATTAACGCTTATGGTTGCCACGCTCGCCGCGCAATCCGCGACCATAGCCGCATCGCTTCTCGTGACATCTTCCCCGTCGCTTCAAGCTTCGGCGTGGCGCGTGTTCGCATCACTCGCGGGCATCACTATTGTCGGTCTTGTCATCGGCTGGCGCGGGCGTGATACGAATATCGAAACGGAAGTCGAACCGGATTTATCCGACGATGACAAATACCTAAAGGTTGAGCGCGAACGCCTCGTTGCCGATTTCTCAATCGCGCGTCAGGCTCAACAACGTATGCTGCCCGACTCGCCGCCGCAGATTCCGGGTTATGAAATTTCCGCGACGTGTCGCCCGGCGCGCGAAGTCGGCGGCGACCTTTATGATTTTCTGCACTTGCCGGATGAGCGTATCGGAATCGTCGTCGCCGACGTGTCGGGCAAAGGTATTCCCGCCGCTTTATACATGACCTTGACGAAAGGCTTGCTCGCGTCAATCGCGGAACATGAAAGCGACCCGAAACTGATTCTTCAAGAAGTCAATCGCCACCTGTACGAAGTTTGTCGCCGCAAAATGTTCGTCACACTCGTCCTCGCGGTTTTAGACCCGGCGACGCGCCGTTTGACTTACGCCCGCGCCGGACATAACCCACCCGTCTGGCGCAAACCCGCGACGAACGAAACCCTTTTACTGCGCGCTCCCGGTCTCGGTTTGGGCTTGAATAAAGGCAAACTTTTCGACGCCACGTTGAAGCCGGAAACCATCACCCTTGAGCGCGGCGATTGTGTGGTGTTCTATTCCGACGGCATCACCGAAGCGATGAACCACCTTAATACCGAATACGACGAAGAACGCTTGATGCACATCATCGAACGCGCCGACGGCTTGAACGCCGACCGGACACAGGAAAACGTGATGGAAGATGTCGGCATGTTTCTCGGCGAAGTTCACCCGCAAGACGACCAAACCGTCGTCGTGCTGCGCGTCTCGGAAATCTAACGCAAGACGGCGAGAGTCTTAAACTATAAACGCTTCTTTGTCAGAGTGTGAGTATAATAACGATGCGCTTTGAGTGGGACGAGAGCAAAGCCGGACTCAATCGAACAAGTCACGACGGCGTGACGTTTGACGAAGCGAAAATTGTTTTCAGTGACCCGCTCGGCGTGCTTGAAAAAGACGAACTTCATTCGGATGACGAATCGCGTTTCGCCTTAATCGGGCTTTCCGGCAGAAGATTATTGTTTATCGTTTTTACCATGCGCGCCGATGTTTATCGAATCATTCACGCGCGCAAAGCGACGGCGACTATGGCAAAAAGATATGACGAACAAAACACTTGAACGCACATACGAAACTCCGGTTGACGATGCGACCGAATTGGAAGTGCCTGAAGAATTTCGGTACACCTCCGAGCGGTTTAAGGCGATTCCGCGCGACACGTTTCCACTGGCGGCGGCTGAAGATTTGCGCCCGCGCCGTTCGCGTGTGCGCGTTGAAATTTCGCTTGACGATGATGTTTTCGATTATTTCAAGGAACGTACCGTTGGATATGAAGAATGGATAAACGATGAGTTGCGCCGCGTGATGGAACGCGATACCGGATGCGCCGAAGAAAGTGATGCCGCGCACGAACAGGCTACACCGTATGCCGCGCTCGTCAATGACGATAATTTCATCGAAGCGATTGCCGAACGTCTGTCCGCGCGACGACGCAGACGAGTTTGAGCGCGACCCAAATTCTTACATAATCACAATTACACTTTAAGGAGTAGAAGCATTCATGGCTAATCCGTTTGCACTCGTTAAGAGCATGGAAGGTGACGTTGCCGTCATCAGTCTCGAAGGTTATCTGGACGCGCACACCGCCCCGCAATTTGAAGCCGCGATACAGGATGAAATGGACGGTGGACACACGCGCATCGTCGTTGATTGCGCTCCTCTGACTTATATTTCGTCGGCGGGCTTGGGCGTGTTTATGAGCTTCGTCGAAGAACTGCGCGAGCAGGACGGCGACATCAAAATCTGTGCTTTGCAACCTAAGGTGCAAAGCACTTTTGAAGTATTGGGCTTCGCCGAGATTTTCGATATTTGCGATTCACGCCAAGAAGCCGTCGCACGTTTTAACGAACCGCACGCGGCAACTGTCGGGGAAGGATAAAAACCTAAGATGACGGCTCTCGAAAGAAAATTCACTTTGCACGTTCCGTCTTCAACGGAAAACCTCGCCCTGATACGCGAGTTCGTCAGCAACATCGGCACGCAAGCCGGACTCGATGCGCGCGATGTCGGCAAACTCGAACTCGCGGTTGATGAAGCGTGCGCCAACGTCATCGAACACGCTTACGGGCATGACACTTCAAAAGATGTCGTGATTCGCGCGACGTTCGATGCCGACGAACTTCGCATTGATGTCGAAGATACGGGGCGCGGCTTTGACCCGACGGCGGTTAAATCCGAAGAACTCGACCAACTCGTCGCGGCGCGCAAATCCGGCGGCTTGGGGATGCGACTGATTAAAACCCTGATGGATGAAGTGCGTTATGAAATCGAACCCGGACGCAAAAATGAACTCCATATGATGAAGCGCATACGCAAAGCCTGATGCGCGGCGCGTATTCTTATCTTTCCGGTATTTGAAATTTGAAATCTCAAATATGGAATTACAAATAAGAACCTTGATGTCAAATACTGCTTCGCCCGATTAAGTTCCACGATGGACAATCAATTGATGATGACGACTTCCGGTGCTGTCTCGACATCCGACGCGCATCAAGCTTCGAGCAACGACGCGGTTCGCAATCTCTCGCGTCTTGAATCCCTGCTTGAAAGCGCGCAACTGCTTCACGCCTCGCTTGACCTCGATGATTTGCTGCGCCACCTGCTTCGCACCGTGATGGGGCGCGTCCTTGTCGGGCGCGCACTCATCGCGGTTGAAGAAGACGGCGAGATGCGAATCAAACTTGTGCGCGGCACGGCGAAGCTTAAATGCGGAGACGTATTCGATGAACAATCGGCGCGCATAGTCGGCATGGTCAACATCTTCCCTGTCGGCGACGCGGCGCATCCCGTAGGCATACTCGGACTCGCCAATCCCCCAAACGGTGCGATTGCCCATGACGAAATAGAATCGCTCAACGCCCTGCTCGGACTCGCGGCAAGCGGCATAGAGAACGCGCGGGCGCACCACGAAACGCAACGGCTCAACGCCGACCTCGACCAGAAGGTTCAAGAACTTCGCGCCCTGCTCGACCTTGTACGCGGGCTGACCGCGACGCTCGAACCCGAAGCCGTTGCCAATCTTTTAATGCTTACGCTCGCCGGACGGTGGGCGGTGCGCCGTTACGCGCTCGCCGCGTGGAAAGATTCGCATCCGCTCGTGACGCGCGCACGCGGAATGTCGCTGCCCGACATCACCGTTCACAAGACCGCGATTTTAGAACTTCCCGAAGCCTTCATTGTCGCGGAACTTCCCGACTCCGATTTCAAAACACACCTCATCACACAGGAAGCCGAATTGCTGTTCACGATTCCCGGCGGCGACCACACGTCGGGCGGCATCGTTGCTATCGGTGCGCGCGGCGGGGGGCGCGGGCTTGCTTACACGGTGAACGACCTTGAGTTCGGGGCGGGACTCGTCGCACAAGCCGGAGTCTCGTTTGAGAATGCGTGGTATGTGCGCGAGACTTTGGAACGTAAAAAGATTGAACAGGAACTCGAACTCGCCGCGAGTATTCAAGAGAAACTGTTTCCTGAAACCCTGCCCGTACTCGCCGGTTATGACCTCGCGGCGCGCAACCGTCCGGCGCGTCATTGCGGCGGCGATTATTACGACGCCCTTCCGATTGCCGGTACTGGGACGGATGAAGCCGAAGCTTCCCACCTGATTTGCGTCGCCGACGTTTCCGGCAAAGGTCTTCCCGCCTCGCTTCTGATGAGCAACATGCAAGCCTCTCTGCGCGCCCTGTTAAGCACGGCTCCGACGCTTCCCGACCTCGCTTCACGCGCGAACAATCTGCTTCACGCGACGACGCCATCAAACAAATATGTGACGGCGGTTTTAGTCAGCCTCAACCCCGCGACCGGACACGTCGCTTACGTCAACGCCGGACACAACGGCGGCTTGCTACTTCGTTGCAATGGTGAACACGAATGGTTCACACCGACGGGGACGCCCATCGGTCTGTTTCCCGACATGCCTTACACCGAATCAACCGTCACACTCGAACACGGCGACATGCTCGCCCTGTTCTCCGACGGCTTCCCCGAAGCCCAAAACACTGACGACGACGAGTATGGCGAAGACCGTTTGCTCGCGTACTTACAAACCGTGTGTGACGAACCCGCCGCCGAAATCGTCGCGCGGGCGTTCAATGAAATTGACAACTTCGCCGGAGCCGCCCCGCAATTCGACGACATCACGCTTTTCATCATCAAGCGCGCCGCCTGATGTCTGGACACTTTCCGTCCCGACAGGGACGATTGATAATAGCCCAGCGATTTATCGCTGGGATTAGATGTGAAACAGTTTCCAGTCCCGTCAGGGACGACTGAACACGGTCGTAAAGCGGAGTTCATCCGTCCCTGACGGGACTGGAAACTCCTTAACTGAGTCGTCCCAGCGGTAAATCGCTGGGCTATTATCGTGATGTCCCTGTCGGGACATGAAAAGTGTCCAGACATCAGGATTGAGATGTCAAGCACAGAGTTGAAAGTCAACGAGCGTGGTCTTTGTTTTTTACTGACCACTGACCACTGCCTTTCAGATTTGCTTTTCTCCGTGCGGATAGCTAGGATGTCAGCCTTGTTCCAACCTGTGTCGTGCGTGTGTTGATACCCGGCAACATCGAACGAAAATCGCTAATCCCGCAACCACAATTAACGTAATTCAAAGCTTGGATGATGTGTTCCTGTGCGTCGTCCTAAAGTGTGAAAACCAAGAGAACTATCATGTCTGAACAGATGACTTCGACACCGGCGCGTCCCGTTCGCGTCGTTGACGTTTTGAACAATCGCACGGATGAACTGCTTGACGACTGGATTAAGGCACGACTCAATTCCGGCGAGTTTCGTGATGAGCTTATTTCCAAAAAGGAACTGCAAACCCAATCGCGGCAACTCGTCGAAATGCTGGCGAAAGCGATTCGTGAATCCGGCGGGCGCGATTTCAGCGACAATTCGTTTGACGACCTGCGCGCACTGCTCAACGAGCTTTCACGCGAACGCGCCGTTAAGGGTTACGCCGCGACGGAGAACGCGAGTTATATTTTGTCGTTGCGCGATGCGGTGTTTCCCTTGCTTATTCAGGACATGGAAGGCAACATCGAATTACTTGTGAGCGAGATGACCTATTTCACGCGCCTACTCGATAAAATGGGGTTGGTGATGATTGATAACTTTATCAATTCGCGCGAGCAAATCATTCATCAACAGCGCGCCGACATGATGGAGTTATCAACTCCGGTGATAAAGGTTTGGGATAAAATCTTGTCGCTGCCGATTATCGGCACGCTCGATTCGCGGCGCGCCCAAGTGATGATGGAAGCCTTGCTTCATAAAATCGTCGAGACGGGTTCGACGATTGCGATTCTCGATATCACCGGCGTCCGCACGATGGACACGCTTGTCGCCAACCACTTGATAAAAACCGTGACCGCCGCGCGCCTGATGGGTGCGCGGTGCGTGCTGACCGGAGTGTCGCCCGCGATTGCCCAAACGATGGTGCAACTCGGCATAGACCTGACGCAGATAACGACCCGCGCGCAAATGGCGGACGGCATCAAACTCGCCCTTGAAATGAGCGGGCGCGTCGTCGTCTCGGCAAAATCACTCGCCGCGATGACCGAAAACATAAGAACCGCCGCCAGTAACGAATCAATCAAACTCGCCACCTCACGCCTCGCCGCACACGGCACAAGCGTCGTTGACGACAACATCCAACGAACTAAGTAATGAACGATGAACGATGAGTGATGAATATAAATTCCTTTACTCATCATTCATCACTCACCACTCATCACTACTTTTCATGGTAATCAAAATTCCTATTCTCAAAGTCGGGCGCGTGCTGATTGTTCCTATTCAAGTTGATATGGACGATGCGACCGTGCTTCAACTTCAAGACAGTATTCTCAATGAGCTTGAGCGCACGGGAGCGCGCGGCGTGCTGATTGATATTTCACTTTTAGAGATGGTTGATTCATTTATCGGGCGAATGCTTTCCGACATCGCGGCGATGGCGCGCATCATGGACGCGCGCACCGTCGTTGTCGGAATGCAGCCCGCCGTCGCCATCACACTCGTCGAACTCGGACTTGAACTCGGCGGCGTGGATACGGTTCTCAATGTTGACGAAGGCATCAAACTACTGCGCGGCGAATTTGTGCTTGACGGTGACGACGCGGCGAATGCCAACGAAGGGTTTAGCTTCAGTGGAGAGTCGTTCCATCGCTCTTGAACGGGAAACCGACATCGCCGTCGCCCGTAATGAAGTTCGTGCGGCGGCGGTAAGGATGGGTTTTTCCATTGTTGACCAAACGCGCTTGACGACGGTTGCGTCCGAACTCGCGCGCAACATCATCAAGTATGCGGTGCGCGGGCGCGTCATTATCGGCATGGTGCAGGATGCTTCGCGGCGGGGATTGCGTTTGATTTTTGAAGACAACGGACCCGGCATCGCCAACACGGAACTTGCGATGCGCGACGGCTTCACCACCGGCGGCGGTCTGGGCAAAGGGCTTCCCGGTTCGCGCCGTCTGGTTGACGACTTCAAACTCGAATCCACACCCGACATCGGAACTCGCGTCACCGTCGTGCGCTGGTTAATAAGCTAGACGGTATGCCCGACGACACACCCGACGATTAGCCCCGTAACCCATGCGCTCTTTCGCTTCAACCAACATCAAACTCGAAACCGATATAGGTGCGGCGCGGCGCGCGGTCAACCGCTTTGCCGCCGCGCTCGGCTTTTCCGAAATTGACCTTGCCGCACTCGACATCGTGGTTCAAGAAATTGCGACCAACGCCGTTAAGTACGCGACCGACGGCGGCACACTTCACTTCGCCGCTCTCGAATCCGTTCCACGTCATAACAATGCGCCGCACACCGCGTTGTCGTTTGCCGGTAATGCCGTCCTTGTGCGCCGTTATCACGCGGGCATCGAACTCGTTTATCTCGACAAAGGTCCCGGTATATATGACATCGCGCGGGCGTTGCGCGACGGCGTATCGAGCGGCGGCAGTCTCGGTACGGGACTCGGCGCGGTCAAACGTCTGACCGATGATTTCGATTTATACTCGACGGTTGCGATCTCTGCATCAATCTCCATGCGAACCACCGCCGCCCGCCGCACCAATCACGGCACGGGACTTCTCTGCCGCAAATCTTTACCGCGTGAACAGCAGCGCGTATCTTACGACGCCCCGCTTTATACTTCTTCAGATGATGCCGCCGATGGTGTGCCGCCGATTAAATGCGGAGCGTGGAGTCGCCCGTATCCCGGCGAAACCTTCAACGGCGATGCTTACTTCATCAAGACCGGAGACCAGACGACCTTTGCCGCCGTGATAGACGGCTTGGGTCACGGCGCGGGAGCGTATCAGGCATCACAGGAAGCCCTTCGCATACTTGATGTTTGGGACATGGACGAACCGCTTGACGCCCTCGTCTTCGCCGTCCATGAACGCTTGCGCGGCACACGCGGAGCGGTGATGAGCGTCGTCACGATTGACCACGCGCACAATCGTTTGACGTTCGCCGGAGTCGGCAACATTCAAACCCGCGTCTTCGGCACACCCGTCCCCGTTCACCTGATTCCCACCAACGGTACGCTCGGCGCGCGACTCGGCAAACTCTCCGTCTGGTCACACGCATGGGCAAACGGCGCGACGCTCGTGATGAGCAGCGACGGTCTCAGCGCGTCATGGGACATCGCCAATTATCCGCAACTCCTCGCACACGACCCGCAACTCGCCGCCGCGATTCTAATGCGCGACTTCAGCCGCGACTCGGACGACGCGACGGTTATGGTAATTACTGAGAAGCCAGAAGCCAGAAGTCAGGAGCCAGAATAGACCTCTTGCAAAAGTCGTCCCGTCAGGGACGTTTGATAATAGCCCAGCGATAAATCGCTGGGTACAAGATAAACAACCTGCCGTGTCCCGTAGGGACACTTGAAAATCCGGTCAGTCGTCCCTACGGGACTGGAGAAATTCCCGACATTGCTCCCAGCGATAAATCGCTGGGAGCAATGTCAGTCAGTCCCTACGGGACTTTTGCAAGAGGTCTAATGAAGACTGGAAGCTAATTGCTTTATTCTGACTTCTGGCTCCTGATTTATGACAAACATCAACCACATACGCATCGGCGACATCTACGTCAGACGCGAAGCGGACATCGTGAAGGTGCGCGACCGCGCCCGGCGTTTGGCGCGCGACATAGGCTTTGACCAGACGACGCAAATTAAAATCACGACCGCCGTTTCGGAATTGACGCGCAACATTTACGAATACGCCAAGCAGGGCGCGATTACGTTTAGCATCGCCGAACGCGCTCATGATTTGGGTTTGTCTTTGATTGCGCGCGACGACGGACCCGGCATTGATGCACGCTCTCTCGCGGCAATTATGCGCGGCGAATACCGTTCGACTTCCGGTATGGGCGTCGGCTTGGGCGGCACACGTCGCCTGATGGATGAATTCGATATTGACACCGCCCCGAACACCGGCACGCGCGTCACCGTCGTCAAGTGGCTGCCCGCAAGCGTCGCCCGCGCCTCGCGCGACCGGATACTAAGCATTAAAGACAGCATCAATATCGAAGATGACGATTCACTGATTGATGAACTCAAACAGCAGAACCGCGACTTGATTCAAGTTCTCGCCGAACTCGAAGAAAAGCATGTTGAACTTGAAGAACTCAATCGCCGCCTCAACACTTCAAACAGTGAACTCGAAGCCGCGAACACACGCTTGCGCGATGTCTCGCAGATGAAGGAAGAGTTTCTGGCATTGACGACGCACGATTTGCGTTCGCCGCTCGCCGTCATCTCCGGTGTCATCAATTTCTTCACTTCCGGGCGACTCGGTGATTTGACCGCCGAACAGAAAAAGATGGTTGCCATGATGGAGCGCAACGCCGCGAGTCTCATCGAACTCGTCAATGATTTGCTCGATGCTTCCAAACTCGAATCCGGCTCATTACGTTTGGATTTCGCCGCCGTCAACTTGAAAACCGTGATTGATGAAGTCTGCGAAACGATGGAGCCGCTCGCCCGCGAAAAAGAGATCATGATGGGCGACTTTCTGCCCGCAAACCTTCCGCCCGTCCAAGCCGATGCGAACAAGTTGCGCCGTGTATTCGTCAACCTGATTTCCAACGCTTTGAAGTTCACCGGAAGCAGCGGTGCGATTGACATCACCGCAGACCACACCGGAGACACCGTGCGCGTCGCCGTTTCAGACACCGGGGTCGGCATCGCTCCCGAAGATTTATCGCGCCTGTTCGACAAATACGAACAAGCCCGCTCACGCCCGACACGCAACGAAAAAGGCACCGGCTTGGGACTCTACATCACCAAACAACTCGTCGAACTTCACGGCGGCACAATCACCGTTCAATCCGAATTAGGCAAAGGCTCGATGTTCGCCTTCACCTTGCCCGTCGCCTCAAGCGTGATAAGTGACAGGTGACAAATGACAAGATAAACTCCGTCTTGCTCATCACTCATCACTCATCGCTCATCACTTCACTTTATGCACTATCACCTCATCGGCATCTGCGGCACGGCGATGGCTTCGCTCGCCGGAATGCTCAAAGCACGCGGTCATCACGTCACAGGCTCCGACCAGAATGTTTATCCGCCGATGTCCACGATGCTCGCCGACTTGAACATCGAAGTGATGCACGGCTACGCACCCGAACACCTCGAACCCGCCCCCGACATCGTGGTTATCGGCAACGCCATGTCGCGCGGCAATATGGAAGTCGAAGCCGTGTTGAATCGTCGCCTGTCGTTTCAATCGCAAGCCGAAACCGTGAAGCGCGAATTTATCAACGGCAAACGCTCGCTCGTCGCCGCCGGAACGCACGGTAAAACCACGACCACCAGCATCGCCGCGCACGTTTTGGAAACAGGCGAACTCAATCCCGGCTTTCTCGTCGGCGGCGTCGTGCAGAATTTCAATTCGAGTTTCCGCGTTACGGACAGTGATTACTTTGTTATCGAAGGCGACGAATACGACACCGCATACTTCGATAAGCAATCGAAGTTTATGCACTACCTGCCGGAGCTTTGCATCGTCGGCAATATAGAATTCGACCACGCCGATATTTTCCCGAACCTCGACGCGATTAAACTTTCCTTTCGCCGTCTGATGAATCTCGTTCCCGCCAACGGTCGCCTAATCGCCGGATGGGACGACGCGAATGTACGCGATGTCATCGAGAGTTTTAACGGCAAACTTTACACTCGACTCGAAACCTTCGGCTTGGGCGATGATTGTCGCTGGCAGGCACGCGACATTGATTTCTCCGGTGAGACGACGCGCTTCACCGTCACACGCGACAATGCGTTATGGAGCGAAATCGAAACACCGCTTATCGGTGAATTCAATGTTCGCAACTGTCTCGCCGTTATCGTCGCGGCTGACGCTTGGGGAATCGCGCCGGAGAAAATCAAGGAAGGTTTGCGAACTTTTGAGAACGTCAAACGCCGTATGCAAATTCGTGGGCAAGCACGCGGCGTGACGGTGATTGATGATTTCGCGCATCACCCGACCGCCGTGCGCGCGACGCTCGAAGCTTTACGCGCAAAGCAAAAACGCGGGCGCGTCGTCGCCGTCTTTGAACCGCGTTCTGCAACCTCGCGCCTGAAAATATTTCAAGCCGATTACGCACGTGCCTTTTTTGACGCCGATTTCACCATCATCGCCGACGTTTTCAAATCGCAAAACACCGCGAATACGACGAATGAATTACTCGACACCGCGCGACTCGTCCGCGACATCGCCGCACAGGGAAAGCCCGCCGAAATGATTGCCGAAGTTGACGACATCGTGCGCCGTCTCGTTGAAATTCTGCGCCCCGACGATACCGTCGCCGTCATGTCCAACGGCGGCTTCGGCGGCATCCACGATAAACTTCTCGCCGCTCTGCGCGAGACAATCTAAACTCTCACGCCGGTCAGTCGGAACATGGAAATCATTTTCCCCCGATACGTTCAAGAACGCATGGTGCAGCGTGGAATCGGCGTTGATGACGTGCGCGAAGTGGTGGACAATGGAGAGGCAATCGAAGAATATCGCAACGACACGCCGCCGCGTATGTTGCTGCTCGGATTTCCAAACAACCGCGCGGTTCATGTTGTGACGGAAGATGATCCGGTTGCAAAAGAAACAGTCATCGTCACTTGTTCTGAACCGGATGAACGTGACTGGAAGCCGGGATTCCGTGAACGGCGGAAGTAGCACTCAACTATGAAATGCCTTGTTTGCAAAAACACCCGATTCGATGAGGGTACAACGACGATGACTTTTGAACGCGACAAAGCGATTCTCGTCGTCACCGACGTTCCGGCGCGATTGTGCGCCAACTGCGGCGAACCTTACTTACGCGAAGCGACGGCGCGCGAAATCGAAACGATTACCAAGCATACTTTCGCTGGGCAAGTCGAGTTTCGCACACGAGTCGGCGACCATGAAGTGTACGTCGAAGAGTACGCAGCTTAAACTCTATGTTGCAATTCGACGAATCAAAACCAATCCACCCGCTCGGCGATATGTCGCCCGAAGATTTTCGCCGTCACGGTCACGAAATCATTGATTGGATTAGCGACTATCTCGCCCACACCGAACGCTACCCCGTGCTTCCCCCGACACAACCCGGCGACGTGCGCGACGCGCTCCCCAAAGAAGCACCGGCGCGCGGCGAAGACTTCGCGGCTATCTTCGACGATGTGAAAGACATCATCGCCCCTTCGCTCACGCACTGGAATCATCCGTCGTTCTTCGCTTATTTTGCGATTACCGCGTCCGCTCCCGGCATCTTCGGTGAACTTTTATGCGCCGCGTTTAACGTCAATCAAATGCTGTGGCGCACCGCTCCCGCCGCGACCGAACTCGAAGAGGTCGCGGTTTCGTGGCTGCGTCAAATGATTGGTTTGCCCGACGATTTCGACGGTCTGATTTACGATACGGCTTCCGTTTCAACGCTTCACGCCATCGCCGCCGCGCGCGAAAACTTGAATCTCGACATACGCGAACGCGGTATGTCAGGACGTTCCGATTCGCTTCCGTTGCTTCGTGTTTATACTTCCGAACAGGCTCACTCGTCGGTTGAGAAGGCTCTGATTTTACTTGGGTTAGGTCAACAATCTTTATGCAAAGTCCCGGTTGATGCGGAGTTTCGCATGGACGCCGCCGCGCTTGAGCGCGCCGTCATCGAAGACACACGGGCGGGCGCGCTTCCCTTCTGCGTCGTCGCCACCGTCGGCACGACTTCGACGACGAGCATTGACCCCGTGCCATTGATTGCCGACTTATGTGAGCGTCATAAATTATGGCTTCACGTTGACGCCGCGTATGCCGGAAGTGCCGCCGTCATCCCCGAACTTCAATTCATTCTCGACGGTTGCGCGCGTGCCGATTCACTCGTCACCAACCCGCACAAGTGGCTGTTCACGCCGTTCGATTGTTCCGTTCTCTACACCCGTCGCATGGACGTTCTGCGTCGGGCGTTCTCGCTGATTCCCGAATACTTAAAGACCGACGACACGCAATCTGTAATGAACGGCATGGACTACGGCGTTCAACTCGGACGCCGCTTTCGTTCGCTCAAACTATGGATGGTGATGCGCTATTTCGGACAAGAAGGGTTAGCCGCCCGACTCCGCGAACACAATCGTCTCGGTTCACTTTTCACATCTTGGATTAAAGCCGCTCCCGATTGGGAACTGCTCGCCCCCGTTCCGTTCTCGACGATTTGCTTTCGCTTCGCACCGCATACCGACACCGACGCCGCATCCCTTGACGCGCGCAACGAACGACTCATGCACGCGGTCAACGCGACGGGCGAGATGTTCATTTCGCACACGCGCTTACACGATAGGTTCGCCCTGCGCCTCACCATCGGTCACATTCGCACTACGCAAAGCCACATCGAACAAGCGTGGAGCTTACTGCGAAAACACGCCGCGCATCTTTCCGACACCACTACTTAACTATCAACTTTCGCCATCAATAAAATTCATGCTCACACACATCGTCGTCTGGAAATACAAACCCGAAGTCACGCACGAACAACGCGACGCACACATCCGCCACCTGCGCGCCCTCGCCGCCGTCATCCCCGAAGTTGCATCTTTAACCGTCGGCTTCGACATACTCCACCTCGCACGCTCTTACGACACCGGACTCATCGCCCGCTTCCGCGACCGCCCCGCCCTCGAAGCCTACGACGCGCACCCACAGCATAAACAAGTCGCCGCGATGGGACGCGACATCAGCCAACACGTCGCGTCGGTTGATTTTGAGGAAGCGTAGGGTGCGTTACGTAAACGCTCTCAATCCTGTTTTCCTTCAATCGCACAAATCATCACCGCTGCTGCTAATCCCAGACGACGGTCGAGAAGCTGCGCGGTGTCGTTTGAGAAATCAACTGTCAATCTGGTCAGAAACGGATTGAAGTTTTGTTTGAACGTGCCGACGGTTTGACTGCCGACCGTGACCTGAAAGTTTTGCGGAATCAGATTCGTGAGGAAGCGGCGGACGAGGGCGAGAAGCACGTTGTCTTCGCGCACCGTGGCGACTTCGCCGCCCGCCGTATCCAGTATCGCCCATTCGTCTTGCAACATTGACTTCAAACCTTTACGCCGCAACGCGCCGATAGGCTGTTCGTTGCCCGCGTCAATCACGTCGTATGTTGCGGACAAATCGAAAATCTTGCGCGCGTGAATACGAAAGATTTCTTGTTGCATCGTCTCGTCGGTGTAAAGCCGTATGTCCTCTTTCAACTTGAAAGCTTTCATCTTCGAGTAGAAAAGCAGTTCGCCACTTAGGGCAAGGATGCGAAACTCGCCGCCGAACAGCTTGAGAAACTTTTTGTTGATTTGATAAGTCGTGCGCGCGAAACGCTCATCCATAATGTTCGTCCTCTTGGTTCAAATTGGTTCATTGATTCAGTTCCTTCACGCTCCATGCAGACGCAAACGAAACTCGTCGTTGAACAAGTGTATCTCGGCGGGTTTGCCGCTAAAGCGCAGCATCTCACTCAAAATCATCGGCAAGCCTTTCATCGTTGACGTACTTGATGAAGCCGGACTTCGCACACCGTAAGCCGGATTGGTCAACACTGAAAGCAGATGCGGGTTGAGACGTTGCGGCAAGCCGAAACGAATCGCGCGGTTGGCGATAGTTGAAAAGTTCGCGGTGCGACGCGCGTTGATGATTTCAAGCGAACGGTCGAAGATATACATTCGCGTCGGGTGGTCGCGCAAAACCAAATCACGATGCGCGAGGGCGTTGATGACCGCTTCATCAACACTCGCTTGATGATAGTTGGCGCGGGCGATGACGGGAGCGTCTTCGATAACCGGCACACGCGGCGGTGCGTCCCACAAATCGCAGTAGCGTTCGATAAACTTCATCGCCCCTTCATAAACAGTTAAAAGATTGCCGCCGATTTTGGTTTCTTCGATGATTGGCGCATTGAGATTGTCGCCGCCGAAGCGCGTCAGCGTCACGACGGAGCGCGGAAGCAATTCGGGAACGCGACCGTCACGCCCGAACAGCAACACGCCCGCGACGGTCGGCACAACCGTCAAACCAAACGTCACGGCAAGCAGTAATTCGCGCTCCATGACTTCGCCGGTCGGGTAATCACTCGCGGCTTTCTTGGCGACTTCCGTTCCGAAGTGGCGCATGAAACTCCACAGGTGCGCGTCGTCAATATCGTCGAGCGAAGCACCGACTGCGAACATGTTTTCGTACATCGCGGTTCGCGCATCTTCCATCAACGCCGCGAGTTCTTCATAGTTGGCTTCACGTTTTTCCGCTCCCGTGCGTATGTAACAACGCCCGTCGCGCGTGCGATACGGGCGACGATTGCCGCGCACTTCGAGTGCAAGGATGCGCCGCCCGTTGTCAAACGCGACCGCATCAATGTAAGGGGTGAGTTGCGGCACGATGTCTTCACGACACAAGCGCACAAGTTCATCCTGCACGTTTTCAATCTCCGGCAAGCCTTCGATACGAAGTTGATCCGTCACACCGAAAACAATCATGCCGCCGCCCGTGTTGGCGAGAGCGCAAATTCCCTGCGCGATTTTTTCAGGATTGGAAAGTTTAACTTTGAGTTCGAGATAGGTATCCTCGCCGCCGCGTATCAAACGAAGCAGTTCGGTGCGCGTAACGATTTGCGCGGGCGACGAAGAAAGAAATTCTTGAAAGGAACGCTCCGTCACGGGTTCGTGACGTTGGCTGTTACGGAAACGTCTGCGCGCCATTGTTGTAGAAAGTTATCAACCGAGATTTTGATTGACGTTAGCTTCGATTTCTAAAGTTTCGATTTGATGCTCGACACTATGAAAGCGAACCGCGTGCAATCAAGTTAGTTCGAGTCTATCACATGAAAACCCGCGTCCGTGCCTTCGTCAGTTTAGGTTCAAATCTCGGCGACCGCGCCGCGCATTTATTGCTCGCCGTGCGCGGGATGTTGGATGCCGGACTGTCAATTAAAACCTTGTCCGCGATTTACGAAACCGAACCCGTCAGCACGCCCGGCGCGGAGACGGATGCGAATCAAGGTTCGTATCTCAATATGGTCGCGGAACTTGTTGGAGACTTGCCTGCGCCCGATGCACTTCTCGCCCGCCTGCTTCGCATCGAATACGCGCTCGGTCGTCGGCGCGCGTCGTCGCAATTACGCACCGCGCGCGTGATTGACCTTGATTTACTTTTCTATCAAACGGCGGACGGCACGCACATCATTTCATCAACCGACTTTCTTCAACTTCCGCACCCGCGTCTGCACCTTCGCCGCTTCGTCCTCGTCCCGTTAAACGAAATCGCCCCCGACTTAATTCACCCGACGCTTCACCGAACAATTCACGACTTACTCGCCGTCACGCCGGACGGAAGCAAAGTCGAAAGGCGAAGATAGAAAGGTGAAAGGTGAAGACGGAAAGCGGGAAAGCGATTCATCCTCCGCTTTGAGTTTTTCTTGCCTTTTACTTTCTACCTTCGACTTTCTACTTTATACTTTCCCCTCATGGCTTACCTTAAACAGCAGCGTCCCGAAAAGGTCACAGTCCCTTCCGTGCGTTCGAGTAAAGAGCGCGGTGAGCGGCTCGTGTGTCTCACAGCTTACGATTACCCGACCGCGCGCATCGTTGACGAAGCGGGAACGGACATCATTCTCGTAGGCGATTCCGTCGGCAACGTCGTACTCGGACTTGAGACGACCGTTCCCGTCACGCTCGATGAAATGATTCATCACGCGCGCGCCGTTCGTCGTGGCGTGACGCGCGCTCTGCTCGTCGCCGATATGCCTTACGGCTCGTATCACACGGGGGCGGACGATGCCGTGCGCGCCGCTCTGCGTCTCATCAAAGAAGCGGGGGCGGAAGCCGTCAAACTCGAAGGCGGAAGTTCGCGCGCCGATATTGTCCGGCGTTTGGTCAAAGAAGAAATCCCCGTCATGGGTCACATCGGACTCACGCCGCAATCGTTTCACAAATTCGGCGGCAACAAGCTTCAAGGCAAAACCAAACAAGCCGCCCGCCTTATACTCGACGACGCCCTTGCTATCGAAGACGCGGGAGCCTTCGCCATCGTGCTGGAAGTCGTGCCGCGAGAACTCGCGGCGGAGATTACGAAGCGCGTGAGTATCCCGACCATCGGCATCGGGGCGGGGGCGGATTGCGACGCGCAGATTCTCGTCATACACGATTTACTCGGCATCGCGTTCACACCGACGCGCCCGCGCTTCGTCAAACAGTACGCCGATTTGCGCCGCGCGATGACCGAAGCGATTCAAACTTTCGCCGACGAAGTGCGTTCCGGTGCGTACCCGACCGAAGCCGAAAGTTATCCTCTGCCCGTTGATACCAGACTCGATTTTGACACGCCGGAAAACAGCATCCTCTCAAACGCCTCACCCGATTCGGAAACTTAAATGGAAATCATCAACCGTCGCCAACGCATGAGTTCAGTCGTCCGCAAGCTTCGCCGCGACGGAAGCGGTGAGCGCACCATCGGACTCGTCCCGACGATGGGCGCGCTTCACGAAGGGCATTTGAGCCTTGTCCGCCAAGCCCGTCGCATGTGCGATTACGTCATCGTTTCCATCTTCGTCAATCCGGCGCAGTTCGGTGTGAACGAAGACTTCGCGCATTACCCGCGTCGCCTGACGGAAGATACCGCGATGCTGACCGACTACAATGTTGATTACATTTTCGCTCCGACGAACGACGAAATTTACCCGCGCGGTTTCTCCACTTACGTCACCGTCGAAGGTTTATCGGATGAGTTTGAAGGTGCTTCGCGTCCCGGACATTTTCGCGGCGTAACCACCGTCGTCGCGCTTCTGCTCAACATCCTACGTCCCGACTTCGCCTACTTCGGACAGAAGGACGCGCAACAAACCATCGTCATCAAACGCATGGTGCGCGACCTTGCGATTGACACGGAAATCGTCATCCTGCCGATTATCCGCGAAGCTTCCGGCTTGGCGATGTCGTCGCGCAATGCGTATTTGAATGCCGAACAAAAGCAAGCCGCCACCACCCTTTACGCCGGACTTCAAGCCGCCGAACGCCTCTTTGCCAACGGCGAACACTCCGCCAAAAAATTGAGCGACATCGTGCGCGTCACCATCGCACGCGAACCCGGAGTGCAGCTTGAATACGTCGCCGTCACCGACACCGAAGCGATGAAGCCCATAGAAAAACTCGATAACGACCACGACGCTCTCGTCTCGCTTGCCGCCCGCGTCGGCTCAACGCGCTTGATTGACAATATCGTTTTGAGTCCGGCGAAACGCCCACGCACACCTTCAAGTTGATTCATGAAAGTGGTCAGTAAAGAGAGAGTGAATCGTAAATAGTGAATCGTAAATAGAAGAAACCCGTTCTTTCCATTTACTATTTACGATTCACTATTTACCTGCTTCCTACTGACCACTGACCGCTTTCACGAGAGAACAACTTACCTTATCAATCCTGCGACGCGATTCAATCATCCAACCGCTACCCTGCCGCACTCATCTAAACCTTGTTTGCGAAGACACTTATTTCGCAACGCTTTTTTGATAAATGCCCTCTTGATAAACTTTGAGCCAACAATGCTCGACTGGAGTTTTATGTATATTTTCAAACGCTTATTCTCCCACGCTAATTTCGCGTTGGCGTTGATGCTAAGTTTCTCGCTAATTACGATGACGGCGGCAGCGATGCCCGCCACACCGCCCGTTGATTTCAGTTTGCGCTCGATTGACGGGCGCACCGTTTCATCCGCCAACCTGCGCGGGCGCGTCGTCGTTCTCGCGTTCGGTGCGTCGTGGCTGCCGCTTTCACGCGCCCACGTCGCGGGCGTACAGAAAGTCGCCAATCAGTTTAACGGACGCGCCGATGTCTTCTGGGTCAGCACCGATTCGGATATGGAGAAATCGAAGAACTTCGCTTCCGATGAACAACTCCGCGCTTTTTCCGATAAGTACAGCTTGCGCGTCACCATTTTGCGCGACCCCGACGGCGCGTTTTCAAAAACTCTCGGCGTTGACCAACTTCCGGCAATCGTCATCCTCGACCGCGAAGGCAACGTCTCCGGCACACCTCTCGGCGGCATCAATCCGGGCGGCGACCTCGCTGCCAGCATCGCCCCGCGTGTTGAAAAGCTATTGTAGCGAGAAGGGCGAGAGGAGTTTCACCACAGAGGCACAGAGGGTCACACAGAGACCCGCAGAGTTATGCACAAAGAGTTTTCTCCGTGCATCTCTGTGAACGCTCTGTGCCTCTGTGGTAAATTCCGTTTCCTTACCTTCGACACATCTCACGCACCAAACGATAAACAACCCGCACCGGCAACCCGACCACGTTCCAGTAATCGCCTTCAATACCTTCGATAAACAGACTGCCGCGCCCCTGCACTGCGTAAGCTCCGGCTTTATCCATCGGCTCACCCGTCGCCGCATAACTCTTGATTTCCGCATCGCTCAAATCCGCAAAGCGAACGCCCGTGCGTTCATGCGTGACTTGCACCGCGCCGTTTGCCGCATCAATCAAAGCGACGCCCGTGATGACTTCATGCGTGCGTCCGCTCAAACGTCGCAGCATAATTTTCGCTTCTGCAATGTCGGACGGCTTGCCCATCACCGCCCCGTCAAGCACGACGATTGTATCCGCGCCGAGTACGAATAACCGCGTTCCATCTTTCGCGTATTCCGCCGCATCTTCGTCAATCTTATTGGCGACCGCGAGGGCTTTATCACCTGCCAAGCGTTCGACGTAAGCGCGCGGTGCTTCGTCCGTGTGACGTGTCTCGTCAACATCCGCGACACGCACCGCGAAACGCCAGCCGACGTTGGCGAGAATCTCCGCGCGTCGCGGGCTTGCCGAAGCGAGTATGAACCGCGCGCCCGACAACAGGTAAGAATGTTGTTCCACTTGTGACACCTTGATGACTTCCTTTACACTTCCGTTTCGTTCACGTTTATTAAACTGATTGTGAATGGTGAATAGTAAATCGTAAATTGAAAAGATACAGAAGTTCATCCATTCACCATTCACTATTTGCCATTTACTATTCACCAGATTTATGGACGACTTGATTCGCTCACTGCCGAAATTACTGCGCGCCGCAGGGGAATCCGATGAGGTTCTCGAAGCCGCCGCGATGGTGGCGTGGCGTCGCGTCGCGGGCGAAGGTTTGCGCTCTCATGCCGTGCCGTTTCGCCTTCATCGTAAAACATTCACCGTCGCGGTCGCCGACCGGACATGGGCGCGCCAACTCGAAGCGATGAGCGGGCAGATGCTTTTCCAGATCAACTCGCTGCTCGGCGCGCCCGTCGTCACGTTTATAGAATTTCGCGTTGACCCCGTGACCGTCGCTAAGGAACGCGCCAAACAACCGCCCGCCCCCGACACGGAAGCACAGGAACGCGACGCCCTCGCCCACTCGCAAACTCTCGCGCGCGCCGCCAATGCGATTCGTGACGAAGACTTGCGCCGCCGCTTCCTGCTTGCCGCCGGAAGCAGCATGGCAGCCAAAGCGCGAAACAATTCATGACTTATCAAGTTGAAATCAAAGAAATCATTTAAGATTAAAATCGCAAATTTGAGATTGAGGAGAGGATTTGAAATGTGAAATTTCAGATTTGAAATCGCCTTTATGCCCATCACCGAAACCGACATTGACAAACTCGCCGCCCTCGCGCAATTGGAAATCACCGACGACGAACGCCGCCGACTGACAACCCAAGTCGCCGCCATCATCACTTACGTCGAACAACTCAACGAACTCGACACAAGCGGCGTAAAACCTTCCACCGGCGGCTTCACACACGAAGGCGCGCGCACACACGCCACGCGCGACGACACCGTTCAACCTTCGCTCGGACAACAATCCGCTCTCGACCAAGCACCCGATTCGCAAGCCGGATTCTTCCGCGTCCCGAAAACAGTGGTCGGTGGTCAGTGGTCAGTGGTCAGTGAGGAACAAACTACCCCGCAGCAAGCTGACGGAGTGTTAAACCCAAGTAAATAAAATATGCTTTGACTTTCTTCCTACTGACTACCGACCACTGACTACTGACCACTACCCTATGAACAATATCGAAACCCTACGCGCCTCGCTTGATGACAATTCGATAACCGTCTCCAAACTCGCGGAAGCGGCAATCAACCACGCCGAAAAGCTTAACCCGCAACTCAACGCTTTTCTTCAGATTGACCGTGACGGCGCGGTTTCACAAGCCGAAGCCGTTGCGTCAAACGGCGATGCTGACAACATGTTTCGCGGCATCCCCATCGCCATCAAAGACAATATCTGCGTGCGCGGTCTGCAAGCGACGTGCGGCTCGCTCATCTTGCGCGGCTATCATCCGCAGTACGACGCGACCGTCACGACGCGCCTGCGTGCGGCGGGGGCGGTTATCATCGGCAAAACCAACTGCGACGAATTTGCAATGGGTTCGTCAAATGAAAATTCGGCTTACGGGGCGGTGCGAAATCCTCACGACTTGGAGCGCGTTCCGGGCGGCTCAAGCGGCGGTTCGGCGGCGGCGGTCGCGGCAGGAATCGTTCCCGTCGCTCTGGGTTCTGAAACGGGCGGTTCGGTGCGTCAACCCGCCGCGTTCTGCGGCATCGCCGGACTCAAGCCGACTTACGGGCGCATCTCGCGTTACGGCTTGGTCGCGTTCGGCTCATCGCTCGACCAAGTTGGAATCTTCGCCACTAACGCCCGCGACATCGCGCACACCCTGCGCGTCATCGCCGGACGCGACGCGCACGATGCGACTTCCGCCGACGTGGAAGTTCCCGATTACGCGGCGCAACTCGAAGGCGACATACGCGGGGCGCGAATCGGTGTCCCCCGCCTCTTGTTCGGTGAAGGCTTGGACGCGGAAGTTCGCGCTAAGACGGAAGCCGCGCTTGATGTGTTTCGTGATTTGGGGGCGGAAGTCATGGACATCGAACTGCCGCACGCGAAGTATGCCATCGCGGTTTATTACATCCTCGCCACCGCCGAAGCCTCGTCGAATCTCGCGCGTTATGACGGCGTGCGTTACGGCATGAGAAGCGAAAGCGCGACGACGCTCAAAGACATGTACCGCCGCACGCGCGACGAAGGTTTCGGGGCGGAAGTCAAACGCCGCATCATGCTCGGAACTTACGTTTTATCAAGCGGCTACTACGA
>JBGTMR010000041.1:0-1654 GCA_041743485.1 Pyrinomonadaceae bacterium | reverse complement strand
CCCGGATTCGTATAAGGTTGAAGCGGATGCCGCCCCATCGTGCGCGCGGTCGAAGAAGATTGGTCAAGCAGAAACGCGACCGCGACATCGCGCTCACGCCTGAGACGTTTGGTGTAAAGACGCTCGGACGCCTGCACATTGCTTCGACTTCGCCGCGCGGCGCGACGGTCTATGACGTAATCCGTGACCGCGCTCAAATCGAAATCGTCGCCGTCGAGTTCGTTATGCACGCGCCTTAAACCTTCGGGACGCAGAAGCTGAAATTGATGCCGCAAGGACGACACTAAGCCGCGATGACGCGAACGCGCGAGTTCGACAAACGAGCGGTCGCCGCGCCTTACGCGCTTCTCGATCACGCGACACCACGCGATGCGGTAATCGGCAAGTTCCCTATCCCATTCGTCATAAAGAAACGCCGTGTCGCCCGCTTCGAGTGGTTGTTCGGGTGCGGTCATCGGGGCAAACTGTTCGTTCGTATCGAACGCATCAACGGCTTCGAGTTCGCTCGCCGCAGAGTTCGCCCACTGATTGAAAAGCTCGCGGGTGTCAATCTTGGTATCGGTCGGCTTTGCGCTTTGCGGTTCTCTTTGCGACGCATCCGCATCGAGTTGGCGGGCATCGCTCATATCATCGGCATCGCCCGCATCGGGTGCTTGTTCGTCCGTTTCTATCTGGCGTTGAGTGTCGGCGACGATTGATTGAAACAGAGCATAGACGCGACTCGTCGCCATTAACGTATCGGCGACGGAAGCCGTCGAAGCCGTCAAATAATCCGCGACGATAGTTTCGAGTTCGGATGTGATTTGATTGTAAAAACCGCGCGCGTCTGCACTCGCTCCGCCGCACAAAGTAATCTGAAACAGCAACTCGAACGGCACAAGCGTGACGGGAACGCGGGCGATGTTCGGACGCTCTTTCGCCAAACGCCCGCGCACGAAATCGAGGTCGCGGCGCAAGCCTTTATAAGCGTGACGAAGGCGGCGGTCTATGCGTCCGTTCTCAAGCGTGCCGAAAATTCGCGTCGCTAAATTTTCGTTCGGAAACAGTTTTAACAACGTGCGATAGTCCACTGTCTTCGGCATCTTCTTTCGCGCGTCAACTAAGCGACGCCGTTCGTCTTCCGCCGACAAAGCCTGTTCGCCGCCTTGCACGTCTTCGATATAACCGGACAGCGAAAACGCATCGAGAGCCGCGACGTTATCTTCCGCGTAGAGTTCCGCAAGCGAAGTGTATGCCGCTTCGAGCAGAGTGTGTTCGCCGCGTCGCGCCTGTTCGTGTGTGCCGAATTCGATTTGTCCGGCGGCGTGCGCGGCTAAAACTTTGTAAAGCCGAAAGTTGGATTCGTCCGCTTCAAACTCCGCGACCATCGCGGGCAGGTGAATCGTGCGCCCGTCATTAACGGGCGACTCGACCGGAATCGCGGTCAGGCTTGCGACTTCAACCGCACGTCCCGTCAAAGCTTCGATATAGAGTTGAAGCGTGTGCGCGACTGCGGTTAAAGCCAAGCCCCGCGCGTCGTGCTGTAAAGCTTCGTGACTCGCGCGCGTCTCCAAACCGTAATAACTGCGGCGCGCACGCGATTCTATTTTCTCATTCGTCCGGTCGGCGCGTTCTTGAGTCAAGCCTTCACGCGCCCAACGCTCGAAGTTTTCGA
>JBGTMR010000040.1:0-1654 GCA_041743485.1 Pyrinomonadaceae bacterium | reverse complement strand
CCCGGATTCGTATAAGGTTGAAGCGGATGCCGCCCCATCGTGCGCGCGGTCGAAGAAGATTGGTCAAGCAGAAACGCGACCGCGACATCGCGCTCACGCCTGAGACGTTTGGTGTAAAGACGCTCGGACGCCTGCACATTGTTTCGACTTCGCCGCGCTGCGCGACGGTCTATGACGTGATCCGTGACTGCACTTAAATCGAAATCGTCGCCGTCGAGTTCGTTATGCACGCGCCTCAAACCTTCGGGACGCAAAAGCTGAAACTGATGGCGCAAGGACGAAACAAGTCCGCGATGACGCGAACGCGCGAGTTCGACAAACGAGCGGTCGCCCCTACGCACGCGCTTCTCAATCACGCGGCACCACGCGATGCGGTAATCGGCGAGTTCCCTGTCCCATTCGTCATAGAGAAACGCCGTGTCGCCCGCTTCGAGCGGTTGTTCGGGTGCGGTCATCGGCGCAAAATGTTCGTTCGTATCGAAGGCGTCAACGGCTTCGAGTTCGCTCGCCGCAGAGTTCGCCCACTGATTGAAAAGTTCGCGGGCGTCAATCTTGGTGTCGGTCGGCTTTGCGTTTTGCGGTTCTCTTTGCGACGCATCCGCATCGGGTTGGCGGGCATCGCTCATATCATCGGCATCGCCCGCGTCGGGTGCTTGTTCATCCGTTTCTATTTGACGTTGAGTGTCGGAGACGATTGATTGAAACAGGGCATAGACGCGATTCGTCGCCATCAACGTATCGGCGACGGAAGCCGTCGAAGCCGTTAAATAATCCGCGACGATAGTTTCGAGTTCGGATGTGATTTGATTGTAAAAACCGCGCGCGTCATCACTCGCCCCGCCGCACAAAGTAATCTGAAACAGCAACTCGAACGGCACGAGTGTGACGGGAACGCGGGCGATGTTCGGACGCTCTTTCGCCAGACGCTCGCGCACGAAATCGAGGTCGCGGCGCAAGCCTTTATAAGCGTGACGAAGGCGGCGGTCTATGCGTCCGTTTTCAAGCGTGCCGAAAATTCGCGTCGCTAAATTCTCGTTCGGAAACAGTTTTAAGAGCGTGCGATAGTCCGCCCATTTCGGCATCTTCTTTCGCGCATCAATCGCGCGACGCCGTTCGTCTTCCGCCGACAAAGCCTGTTCGCCGCCTTGCACGTCTTCGATGTAACCGGACAGCGAGAATGCATCGAGAGCCGCGACGTTATCTTCGGCGTAGAGTTCGGCGAGCGAAGTGTATGCCGCTTCGAGCAGAGTGTGTTCGCCGCGTTGTGCCTGTTCGTGTGTGCCGAATTCGATTTGTCCGGCGGCGTGCGCGGCTAAAACTTTGTAAAGCCGGAAGTTTGATTCGTCAGCTTCAAACTCCGCGACCATCGCGGGCAGATGAATCGTGCGCCCGTCATTAACGGGCGACTCGACCGGAATCGCGGTCAAGCTTGCAACCTCAACCCGGCGTCCCGTCAAAGCTTCGATGTAGAGTTGAAGCGTGTGCGCGACTCCGGTTAAAGCCAGACCGCGCACGTCGTGCTGTAAAGCTTCGTGACTCGCGCGCGTCTCCAAACCGTAATAACTGCGGCGCGCACGCGATTCTATTTTCTCATTCGTCCGGTCGGCGCGTTCTTGAGTCAAGCCTTCACGCGCCCAACGCTCGAAGTTTTCGA
>JBGTMR010000039.1:0-13717 GCA_041743485.1 Pyrinomonadaceae bacterium | reverse complement strand
GAAAGCACGCCCAAAAAGTAAGCGTCATCAAGCGCGATATTAACGAGCATGTTGTCAGGCAAAATAGACCCATCGAGAAACACGAAGAAGCGATGTTTCGACGTTTCGACGGTTGCGATGTAACGCGGTAGATTAACAAGGGCGGGACGAAAATTAGAGCGCGGTTCGCCGAAAATCCACCAGTTTTCTCGATAAGTGGCGCGATTATTCTGGTCGCGTTCGGGCTTAACGCGCTCGACAATTCGTTGGTAAACTTCTGGAAAGCGCGTGCCGACTTCTTCTTTCGTCAAGCCGAAAAGGTCTATCACCATCGCGCCGCGCGACACGTCCGCAAGGTCGCGTCCATTGCGGTAAAAGCGAATGTGATTTTCAAGTCCCACGATCTTTCCGAGTCCTAATCGTATGGCTTCGGCGGGCGTGACGATGAAGCCCGCTCCATGCAATTTAACGCCGGGACTGCTGATATTTTCATTCCCCTTTAATGCAACCGCGCCCGCGACGTTCGCGCCGACGGTCAAATCCGCGTAAATCTTTCCGACTCGTTCCGCGAGTTCGACGTTGCGCCCCTCGCTGTCGCCACCGCTTTCGCTCACGATGCGGGCGATCACACCGTCCACTTCTCCCGCTTCCGCCACCGTCATCGAGATACGAACGGCGGCACCGTCCGCCGTATCAACCCACGGATGATCCGGCACGGCAAAACGCAGCGAGAGCGGTTCTTTCGCCGTTATGTGTCGTTCGACGACGCGGCGATTAAATGTTTGCCGCAAGCTGTTCGTCGTGATGAACCCGAAGCGTTTCACCTCGCCCGTCCGCACAAGCTCCGCCGCTTTGTGCCACCAGTACATCACGAAGTCGCACGACTCCGGCACGTCCGGGTAAGTCGCGCGTAGGGCTTCGGTGTAACCGTCGCCCAGCGCGCCGCGCATCCGCGAGTTGCCGATAAACGGCGGATTGCCGACGATGTAATCCGCTTGCGCCCACTCGCGGCGGCGCGGATTGACGGGACGCATCACGCGCACGCGCGCCGTCTCGTCCGGCACGGCTTCTCCGGTCACAGGATGCGACTTATACGTCCGTCCATCCCAGCGTGTTACTTCATGCCCATCGGCGTCTTCTACGGCTTCTAAACGCTCGTAATCCAGTATTGCGTCCTGACATACGATGTTGCGAAACGACTGCAACACGGGTTCACGCGGTCTGGCATCGCCGCGCGTGCGAAAGTGCCATTGCAGGTAGCCGATCCACAATACGAGGTCGGCGATGCCTGCGGCGCGTTCGTTGACCTCGATGCCGAGTAGCTGGTGCGGGTCAACCGTCGCGAGTTCGTATTCCAAAATGCGCGACTCACCGAAGTCTTCGATTTGCGTTAAGACCTCGCCTTCGAGCCGCTTCATGTGTTCAAGCGTGACGTAGAGGAAATTACCCGAACCGCATGAGGGATCGAGCACGCGGACTTCACACAGGCGACGGTGAAACGCTTTCGTCTCGGCGACCGCCTCAGCGAGGTTGCCCGCCTTCGCGGACGTGACGGCTCCGGCTTGAACGTCGCGCCACTCTTCGCGTAACGGTTCGATTACAGTCGGCAGCACGAGCCGTTCGACATAGGCACGCGGCGTGTAGTGTGCGCCGAGTTGGGCGCGCTCGCGTGGGTCGAGTGCCTGCTCCAAGAGCGTGCCGAAGATCGCCGGTTCAACGTCGCGCCAATCGGCTCGCGCGGCTTCAATCAGCAAGGCGAGTTGTTCTTCCGTGAGCGGCAACGCCCGGCTCTCCTCGAACAAGCCGCCGTTGAAGCGCAACAGGCGTTCGCTCAACGCGGGCGAGAAGCCGCCGGTGTTCATCGTCGCCCACAACGATTCCATCATGTCGGGGAAGACCGCGACGTTGCCGCGCAAGCGTTCGAGCAACTCCGTGAAGCTGCCCTTACGAATTAAGTTCACGTCCTCGGCGAAGAGCGTGAAGATCGCGCGCATCAGAAATGCGGTTACGGCTTCCGCCGCGTGTCCAGATTCTTCGAGCGACTTGGCTAAGGCGGCGAGCCGTCGCGCCACATCGCGCGTCACACGCGCACTACGCTGTGCCGGGTCGAGCGCGAGCGGGTCAGTCCACACCAGCCGCAAGCGTTCACGAACTTCCTCGCTCTCCAATTCGCGTAGGGCGATGCGATGTGAACGCGCGTCCGGGTACGGCAGATAGGTTTTACCGGAACGCGAAAACTCGGAGTAGAGTTCAATGGAGTAGCCGACATCGACCACGACGAGGAATGGCGGCTGCGGTTCATTGACATGGAGTGCACGCGCGTACTGCTCGGCTTGCCCGCGTGCGGCGAGCATCGCGTCGTCCCACCCGCGCGTGCCGCGCTTCGCCGTTCCGCGTTTAACTTTGCCCTTCGGCGGCACCTTCTCGGCTTCAAGGTTCGAGTTTGCATCGCCGCTTCCCTGTTTCGCTTCGAGGATGAAGCAACTGCGTTTGTATAGATCAATGCGCCCGCCACTCGTCGTGCCGTCGGGATTGTGAAAGGTAACAGCGCGCTCGAAGACGTAAGCGTTGCGCGCGTCATCACCTTGCGTCGGGTTTGGACGTGCGACGCCGAGTACATCGCACAACTCACTCAAGAACAACTGATAGTTCGCGCGCTCCGCTGCGCCTGAAGCTGCCCATCGGGTGATGAAATCTGTTTCTCTAGTACTTTCGATTGCTTCAATCTGCATAAAGCTTGAGTTCCGCCAACGATAACTTCAACTCACGTTCGTCACTTGCATCAGGCGAGTCACACACAACATAAGGTCACCATAAGCCTTGGAAGCCAATGAGATCGATTGTCGTCTCGTTGTCAGCCCACATGTCTGTAAATCCTCCTTTCGTTTCCACTTCACTACTCATTCGCAGATAACAACTGCTCGTGCTTGCAACGTGCGACACCATTTTCTTGTCCCTGTGGATACCAATATCCTGTGCCATTACAATCGGGACATTGCGTGATGTCCACGCTTCTCTGTTTGGGTGTTGGAGGTTTAAGAAATTCCTCAATGCGTGTGTCCGCTTCGCCGGAACGATGGATGCTTGTTGCGTAGCCTCCCGGATTATTGATGCCCCGACCTGTTTCGTGTAGGTGCTGTGCATAATTCTCGCATTCCTCCAAGCTAAATCTTGAACCCACACCCACAACATTTCTTTTAACGTCTTCTTCCTCTTTGTTGTTATGTTGAGGCGTTTGTTTTGTGTTTGTGTGTGTGTCTTTATTAACCACATATTTAATGTCAGCCATTCCGTCAGGGGGTGACTGTTTGACACGGGGTGACTGTTTGGCAGCCCCTGTCTGTCTGGCAGAGACCACTATCGGTAAATTTACTCTGTATGTAGTTCCTCGCTCCATCGCATTTTTATTATTGAAATCAACTGAAATTCTCTTTATTAGTCCAGTTGCTTCAAGACGTTCTACACTTCTATAAACTTCTCTACTGCTTATATTACAGCTATTTGCAAGTCTCCCTATAGTCACTAAGCAGGTGTCGTTCTTGAATCCTTTGCTCAATCTATAAAGCCTTATAAGGATGACTTGATCCTGCGGTTTCAGCAACGGAAGTACCTTGTCATAAACCTCGTTCGGCATCGCCGTCCAGTTGCTTGAAACAGGCTCTTGACTTAATAGGGATGACAGATTGGCAGCAGGTGACTGGCTGTCACCCGGTGACTGTGGCAGGGGGTCAGCAACATTTCTGGCAGGGGGTGACTGATTGGCAGGGGGTGGTTGCTCCAGTACGTTTGATTGCTGTGATGAAGCATTATCGTTGAATTTACTTAATGATTGTTGTGACATGTCGCTATTTTCTAGCGATATATCTGCCTGTATGTCAGGGGATGCTTGATTGGCAGGGGATGACTGATTGACAGGGGGTGACTGATTGGCAGAATTATTACGTTGAGCAATGTAATCTGCTCTTTGCTTATTCTGCTTTTCAGCGGCAAGCAGAATATCCGTCATAGTTATACGACGTTGTGTATTACCTTCACCTGCCACGGATAGTCGCCTCTTCCCAAGCCGGTTCGATCAACTCATCCGGCACTTTGTCCAATCCCTGAATTTGTGACATTTCAAACGCTGCGGTCGCAAGGGCGAGCAAGTAACGCGGAATGCCATTAGTAATTCTGTACATCAACGTCACGCCGTCATCGGAAAACGGATTCTTAATTGATGATTGATCGCAACGGAATTGAAGCATCTCCTTTGTCTCGTCAACCGACAGCGGAGCAAGGTATGAGGGAAGCATCATGCGGCTTTTGAGTGGTTCGCGTTCAGGGTCATTCAAACGGTCGGACAAATCCATTTGTGCTGCCATTACTATCTGAATCAACTTAAATTGATGTGTTTCTATGTTGAGAAGCACACGCACCATTTCCAACTGCTTGTTCGGCAGTTTCTGTGCTTCGTCAATAAACAAAATAGCGATCTTCTTTTGATTGAACATGTCGAGCAGAAATGCTCTCAATTCCGCTTCTTGTGTAACCATCGAGCGGCGCATAGGGATGCCGAAGTCACTACAAATACTACGGAGAAAAGCGAAATCAGAAGGAAAATTAGGCGTTGGTATGTAAGCCGACACGACATCATCGCGGGTCAAATACTGACCGACGATGTAGCGCAGTACCGTTGACTTACCTAATCCAACCGCGCCGAGTATCGCAGTTACACCTTGTCGTTTTTGAATAACGAAACGTGCTTTGTGTACAACCGTCTTCAAACTAGGAGTCAAATAGAGTAGACCGGGATCAGGCGTGGTTGAAAACGGATTCACATAAGCGGTATCAAATGTGTTGGGAAACATCATGCTCATGGGGGTCTTTGTAACACAAAAGGGGATGATGTTCCATCTATTTTTTCAGTATATTGAAATAAATAACCTTAACTACTCAGAAATTAAGTGCAATTACAAGCCTTATTGATTATACTGCTCCTAAATAAAACATTGACACTACAATTAACAGTGCCTTTGAAATAATACCGCAGACAAGTTTCGTAACTGTTGGTCGAAGCACTTCTAATCAGTGGTTTACAAGTAAAACCATGAGCAAAAACCAATTTAATGCAAATTTAATGATTTGTGTTTGTTTATGATAAGTGTTATTAGCAAAACTAAACCAGAATGCACAGATGAGTAACAATCAACAAGCAACGGCTCTGATTCGTCATCAAAGTTTAGTTGTACGAGACGAAGTAGGTACGCCAGAACGCGATCCGGCACTTGTGTATTTAGCAGGACTTGCGCCGACCGGGAGGCGGTTGATGGCTGGGCGACTCGCGCTCGTGGCGCGGTTACTTGGGTATATGAATCCGCGCGAAGTTGCTTGGTCAGCGTTACGCTTCGAGCATGTCGCGGCACTTCGCACGAAGCTGCAAGAACTCGGACACGCGCCAGCCACCGTCAATGCTGCCTTGTATGCTCTACGGGGTGTCGCACGTGCGGCGTGGAACCTAGGTGTGATGAGTGCCGACGATTACCATCGCATTAGAAATGTTGGCACAGTACGCGGCACGCGGCTTCCATCGGGGCGTGCGCTCAACTTAGTCGAAATTGCTACGTTGCTCAAAGCCTGTGAGCAAGACAAAACTGCTGCCGGTGCGCGCGATGCAGCACTCGTCGCATTGTTGTTTGGCGCGGGACTGCGACGTAGTGAGGTCGTCGCATTAGATGTTGAATCCTTTGAGTTTGAAACTGGTGCATTGAAGGTTAGTGGAAAGGGAAATAAAGAACGCCTTGTTTATTTAGCTGTGGGAGGAGAAGAAGCGATAAGTGATTGGCTTGTGTGGCGCGGCACAGACCCCGGTGCGCTTGTCACTCCGATACGCAAAGGCGGGCGAATTGAAATTCGTCGTATGACTGACCAAGCCGTGTACTCTGCGCTAAGGCGACGCGCGAAGGCGGCAGGAGTACGCACCTTCTCACCGCACGACTTGCGGCGTACATTTGTTTCTGAACTGCTGGACGCTGGTGCAGATTTAGCAGCCGTACAGCAACTCGCCGGACACGCGAGCGTAGTGACGACAGTGCGTTACGACCGACGCGGGGAAGCAGGGAAGCGCAAGGCAGCCGGAATGATTCGACTGCCTTATCGCGCCTACCAAGTTAAATAGTAACTTACCTGTTAGAAGCGAACTGATAACAATGCTACGGTGCGGCAGGTTAGCTTGTCCATGCAGTATGTATGAGCCGAGTCATCTAGCGTGCGGCGTTATCTGGTCGCATCGCTACGGACGAAGGGCGTCTCCACTTCAGTTGCGGTGAGCGTCCCGTAGAGACGCGGTCTGCGATAAGCATTACCCCATGCCTCCCGTTCACGGTAAGAGCGTATAGAGTCCATGTCGAACGCTGCGAGGTAAACATCTTCATCCTCTCCGGCTTCGATAATCAGCGTGTCGCGCCCCTCTCCGTCTTCTACGGGGTAAGCAACCGCGTCGAAAGCGACGGAGTGCCCGTTGTTCTGCGGCGCGGCGTAGTTGGTCATCGCAACACCAACCATATTCTCGAAGGCGCGGGTCTTGAACTGGCAGATGCGATGGTCGTCCAGCGTGCAAGCGTTTGGTGTCAGTATAATCTCCGCACCTCCGAGCATCAGGATACGCGCCGACTCTGGGAACTCCCGGTCGTAGCAGATCATAAAGCCTACCATCACCTCACCTTGCTCGGTGTCTAGCGTACAAACCGGAAAGTTCTCGCCGGGTGTGAGTGCACATTCCAAGTCAAACTCGCAGGTGTGAATCTTTGCATAAGTCAGCACGACCTCACCGTGCCGGTCGATGAGAGATACAGAATTACGCGGCGCACCGCCCCACCGTTCAAGGTAAGTCAGGGCGATAGCCATCTTCAGTTCTTTGGCGAGATTGCGGAAGTGAGTAATGAAAGGATCGTCGCGGCTAATTGCCTGCGCCCGCCAGCGTTCGCGGTCGTTCTCATCCTTAGGATTGAAGAATGTCATCCCCGTGCTCCACATCTCGGGGAACAGAGCGATGTCTGCTCCCATCTTTCGGGCGCGGCGACAAAAGGCATCACCTTTGACGAGGCTCGCGTCACGGTCGTGACCGCAGCCTGTCATTTGCAACAACGCGACATTAACCACGCTCACCCCACCTCCACCGAAGTGCCATCATCACGAAAAGTTGTAGCTGACATCCTTCATCAGCACCGCGTCTATATTGAGACTGCAAATCACTGACTTCTCGGCGCATACATGATGATGAGAACGCCTACTAAAGCGACAAGCCCGCCGATGATGTCGAACCTATCAGGCACGACCTTATCAACGCGCCAGCCCCACAAAAGAGAGAGAACGATAAACACACCGCCGTAGGCGGCATACACACGCCCGAAGTTAGCCGGTTGCAACGTCGGGATGATGCCGTAGCCGACGAGAACGAACGCACCTATGAGACCAACCCACCACGCCCGCCGCTCACGTAACCACAGCCACATCAAATAACCGCCGCCAATCTCCAGCAGACCGGCGAGTAAAAAGTAGAAGAGGGATTTTGCAACCTGCATGTGTCTCTAGCCGCGCAGCAAACGTGCTCAAGTTTAATGTAAGAACGAGGAGAGAAACTCTTTAGTGCCGCTCGGACCTGTTAGTTCCAGCCAGACGGCTCCGCCATTTGGTTCAACGGTGATTCTGAAGGTGAGAAACGGGCAGCATTGCCGTTCAAGGCGAACTAAGTTTATAAGCTCGTCAAGCCACCCGTCATCTGATGGAAAGCGGTAGGCGTAACCGCTCTCTGCTTCGACGATTTCGAGTACAGCCGTGCCTGCTTTTTGTAGCAGCGTACTTCTGCGTTCTCGGAGTTCCGGTTCTGTCAGGCTGCAAGCTATCGGTAAACTTGAAGCTTTCATACTCATCATTCTCACGCTCCTCGCCTCTTAGCTCTACGCCGCTAAACTCTTGGGGCGCGGCGCACCTTGAATAGTGACGGGCGGTTGTGGCGCACAACATACTTTCATCAAACGCTCGCGGTCACGCTGCATTTCACGATCTTCTTTCAACCATTGACGTACACCGGCGAACACCCGCGCCGCCTGCACGTCAGATGGCTCGATAATTCGATAGTGCATCCATTTGCCGTCACGCCGCGCCGTAACGACTCCCGCTCTGCGTAAGTAGGCGAGATGACGGGAAATCTTCGGTTGGCTCTGTTGCAGCACTTCAACGAAAAAACATACGCACACCTCCGCCTCGCTGATCAAGTTTAAGAGCCGCAGCCGCGTCCGATCAGCCAGCGCGCGAAACAGCATCTCCATATCGAATCCCTTAGCTTTGCTCATGGCAGCAGTATATCAGATTAAATGCGGCTTGACATATATGAACCAGCCGCGTACTCTTCCACACATTCGCTTATGCAGATGTAACTTCACTAAGGCGAATCACGAATTATCGAAGCAGAGAATGGAAAGGCGGCTAATCATGTCAGAGAACATCGAACAAGCGGTTAAATCGAAATACGGCGCAGTAGCAACCAGTGGATTATCAAGTGAGCACGGCGGCGTTCATGCTGTGGCGGAAGCGTTCGGTTACACGACGGAGGAACTCGCTTCGATTCCCGCCGAAGCGAACATGGGACTCTCGTGCGGCAATCCGACGGCGACCGCTAATTTGCGCTCTGGCGAAACGGTTGTGGATTTGGGGAGCGGCGGCGGACTGGACGTGTTTCTCGGAGCGGCGAAAGTTGGACCAACAGGCAAGGCTATCGGCATCGACATGACGCCGGAGATGATCGAGCTTGCGCGTCGTAACGCCGCAAAACTTGACGGCGGTGCCCGGTCGAACGTCGAGTTTCACTTAGCGACGATTGATAATCTGCCGCTCGAAGGCGCGAGCGTGGATTGTGTGATTAGCAACTGCGTCATCAATCTCGCGCCGGACAAGCGCGCGGTCTTCCATGAAATCGCGCGTGTCTTGAAGCCGGGCGGCAGACTCGCCGTGAGCGACATCGCCTTGAAACGCGATCTGCCTGCCGAACTTGGAAACGACCTTATGGCTTACGTCGGCTGCATCGCCGGTGCAATCCCCATCGAAGATTACAAACGTGGGCTACTCGAAGCCGGATTTTCAAGCGTCGAAGTTGTGGATACCGGCGCAGACCTTAACGCTTACGCCAAAGTCGAAAATCAATCGGGTTGTTGTTCGCCCGCGATGACGGAAACGGCAAATGAGTCGAAGTCGTTGCCGCTTGCTTCCTCCGGTTGCTGTGCGCCGCAAGGGGCGAGCGCGGAAGGCGTGTTGCATTCAGACCTTGCCGATTTGCTGCGCCGCTACAACGTCAACGACTACGCGGCGAGCGTGCGCGTGTTCGCCGTTAAGCAAGGCTTATAAGCGATGACGCGAGAAGAGGATCGTACAAACCTCGTGCGGCGCGTCGTCGCCGAAGCTGTGGGAACGGCGATGTTGTTAGCGGCGGTCGTCGGCTCAGGCATCATGGGCGAGCGGCTGTCAGGCGGCAACGTCGCCGTCGCTTTGCTGGCGAACACTTTAGCTACCGGCGCAGCACTCGTGGCGTTGATTCTCACCTTCGGCACAATCTCCGGCGCGCACTTCAATCCGGCGGTCACGCTCGCCGACGCTTCGCAAGGGGGGTTATCTTGGCGTGAAGTGCCTTTGTATATCGGCGCGCAAGTCTTTGGCGCGTTCGTCGGCGTGGCGGCGGCAAACGTGATGTTTGACTTGCCTATGTTCTTCGCTTCGCGTCACGCAAGAAGCGGCGATTCACAACTCTTTAGCGAGTTCGTGGCGACGTTTGGTTTGCTGGCGGTGATTTGGGGATGCGTGCGGCTGCGTTCTCAGGCTGTGCCATTCGCCGTTGCTGCGTACATCACTTCCGCTTATTGGTTCACCGCGTCAACGTCATTCGCTAATCCGGCAGTGACGCTCGCGCGAACAATGAGCGACACCTTTGCCGGCATCAGGCTTGTAGATGCTCCCGGATTCATCATCATGCAGTTAGTTGGGGCGATGACGGCGACTGTGCTGTTCCGTTGGCTTGTGCCGTCGTTACCGAATGACGCCGAAGCGGTGATCGTGCCGCACGACGAACAGGAGAAGTAGCCATGAACCATCGTAAGCGCGTGCTGATTCTTTGCACCGGCAATTCAGCCAGAAGCCAAATGGCGGAAGGTTTGTTGCGTCACGACGGCGGCGAACGCTTCGAGGTTGAAAGCGCAGGCACGGAGCCAAGCCACGTCAGACCGTTAGCAATAGAGGCAATGCAGGAAATCGGTATTGATATTTTAAGCCATCGCTCGAAGTCGGTTGACGAGTTCACCGGGCAGGAGTTCGATACGGTTATTACGGTCTGCGACAATGCGAACGAGCGATGCCCGGTGTTTCCCGGTAAGGTCAAGCGTATCCACTGGAGCTTTGACGATCCGGCTGCGGCGGAAGGTGACGACGCGGCGCGGCTTGCTGTTTTCCGGCGCGTGCGAGATGAGATACGCGAGCGGTTGCGCGGCTTCATAGCACAGCAGGGCTGATAACCGTTTGCGTTTTTATTAGTGTTGCATCCCGAAAAACTCGATGAAGCGATTTTCGATGTCCTCGCTGATAACCGTTTGCGTTATGTATGCGTCAACGCTTTATGGTGTGAGAAGTGGCTGCGCGCTTGATGCCTTCACTCTTCTTCCGGCTTGGCAACTTCTCCGGTAAGTCCAAATCATCTTTTACCAGCACGTCAATAAACACGTTGCACACTTCCGCATAGGCGCAGAGGACATGCAACGGCGGCTCTAACACACCGCGCTCGAACTTGGATATGTAGTCGCGCTCCAACTCATCTTCCAGCCCCAAACGTCTGACCATACCGCCTTGAGATAATTCGAGTTTAGTTCGTATCTCTAACAACTTCTCGGCAAGACGTTCCGGTCGCCTCCTTTTCGGCTTCGGTTGATTCTGCATATCAGGAGATAAATCCTGATATGCAGTCACATCCCGCCTCTACATAAGACTTGCTTTTAGGGATGCACGTCCCTAATATGGTCTTGCGACTGTGTGTCGCCCGGTGCAGTCTTTCTTTCTGCTTCCGAGCGACGCGCCTCATCCTTGATGTCGCACCGCTTCACGCATCGGTTGTGCCAAGTCTTATCAAAGATACTCCGGCACAAGATAGCAAAACATCTCCCGCTAATCATCCCGTCCCCGCCCGCGCTTCCCCGAAGGACAAGGTAAGACCCCCTATGACCATCTTAGTTATCGAAGACTATAAACCTGTGCTGCATCTGGTGAGAGACATACTTGAGATTGAAGGCTACACCGTTGATCTGTGTGAGAACGGCGTGGCGGCACTAAACAAAATTCAAAGTAGTACGCACTATGACCTTATTTTAACGGATAACGACTTGCCCGGTATCAACGGGCTTGAACTCATCCGGCACACGCGATTACTCGCGCACCGGCGAGACGTGCCGATCATCATGCTTTCGGCATTACCGCACTGCGAGGACGCACGCCGCGCCGGTGCCGATGAGTTTCTGAAAAAGCCGGAACAGGTGATCGCAGTAGCCGTGACCGCGACGCGCCTACTCGCCGCGCGCCGCAGTGAGGTGCATTCTTATGAACGACACGGAAGAGTTTTTAGTAACAACGCTTGATGCTCGTCTCAGGCGAATTACCACAAGCGAAGTGCAAGCCGACATCAGACAAGAGTTGCTGGACGAGATGCGGGAAGAGTTCCGGCAAGTCGCCAGCCGCCAGCGTTCGCTCGAAGAGTCAAAGCGCGAGTTCTTAGAGAAGTTCGATCAGGGGAGTAGCAGATAGTCAGGCAGAGATTAGGAAGTGTCTCGCGGTGGCAATACCGATTTGGAGTATGTGCTGCTCCCGCGCAACTACGACACTCCCGGCGGTGAGTTGTTCGCAATCCTTGAGACGAACTTCGTCCGCCGTGGCTCAAGGCGCGTCGGCGGCAGTGTTGTACCGGAGAGTCGTTCCACAGAATTTTACCTTGCGCCGGGACTTCAATATGCCGCCGCCCCTCAGTTCGTAATCGAGGGGAGCATCCAACTGCCCATCGCGCGGCGCACCGGAGCGCAGGTGCTACGAACGGACAGGAATATTTTGCTCGGTAACACCCGCTACAAACTAAACATAAACGATTTGTAAATTGAAAGGGACAACAATCATGCTGAAAAAATCATTAGTCGCATTGGCACTCACGCTCTCTATCGGATTCAGCGCAATTTCAGTTCTTGCAGCCAGCAAGACGACGCGGATCAAAATCGAGGGTATGCACTGCGGTGGCTGCGCCTCATCCGTCGCTAAGAAACTCAAGGCGACGCCGGGCGTCGAATCAGTAGAGGTTAGCTTCGAGAACAAGGAAGCTGTTGTCATCTACGATGACAAGAAGACAAACGACGCCAAGTTGCGCGAGGCAGTTGCGATCACCGGCTTCAAAGTCGTCGCAGAGTAGCAAGGCGCGCTGGCACCAACTCCACTGAAATTCACCAGCAACAGTGGGCATCTCGATTGCATCTGAAAGTATGATGAAACGCATTTCCACATTCGCCTTCGTACTCTGGCTCGGCGTGTTGAGTTGCGCTCTCGGCTGCGCTTCAACTTTTGCCGCCGTCGGACGGAGCAG
This sequence comes from Pyrinomonadaceae bacterium, assembly GCA_041743485.1. GTDB lineage: Bacteria > Acidobacteriota > Blastocatellia > Pyrinomonadales > Pyrinomonadaceae > JANDLT01. The sequence goes on along the minus strand of JBGTMR010000039.1, from coordinate 1,107 downwards.
CGCCGCGAGTGAAGCAACTGCGATAAGCGAAGCGCACGCCTGTTGCCGATTCGCGCAGGCTGCACGCCGCGACAATGCGGCGATGCACGAGGTCGGCGGACTTCCAGCCCACCGTGCAATGGAGTATTGCTGCGCGGGCGGCTCCTGCAAAATGCAGGGCGCGTGCTGCGATTGCTGCAAAGGCGGTGAGTGTCAGATGGGCAGCGCGTGCTGTTCATCAAAGAAGCAGTAACTTTTGCTTGATGTTATGAGGAAGGGGTGTGGATAATGTCCGCACCCCTTTTTTGCTGCGCCACTGATGAATCAAAAGCGATCTTACAAAACGTATCCCGATGGGCAAATTAAGCCGCATTCATTTCGGCGAAAAGTGGCGGCTATCAGTTATACTTAGGAAGCATCATTCATGACTTCCGGCGTTTCAACAAAGGTTCAGTCACCAGTAGTACTGTAAACTTACTCAAAACAGCCGTCATCCCCTCTGTAGCGACGCATTTTGGTAAGGCTGCCTCGGAGTATGCGGCAGCACACCGACCACCGCCGCTCCAATAGCTTCGATTGTTCGCAACAAACAAGTCTGCCGAAGGAGAACTTCTGATGGACACATTAACGATTTGGACGTGGTCTTTAGTCGCGGGCGCAGTCGTGATACTCATTGTCGCGTTGCTACTCATACTGATTGTGTGTGCCGCCAATAGAATTGATGCACACGCGAAGGATATTTGGCTCGCGGGCAAAGGCATCGCGGCGAACACAGTTTCGATCTGGATGCTGCAAGACACCAACATTGTCGCGGGCGACATCTTGAAGACCGCCGGAGTCATCGCGGGGGAAGCCGAAGCGATTAACGGCAAGCTCGATGGTTTGGGGCAAGCGATTTTGAAAGCGAGGTGAAGCGATGCAGGTATTGACGTGGCTGACGATTGCATACGCCGTCATTCTTGTGTTGACGCTGGCAGTCGGGTTGATTCTGATTCTCGTCACGTTGATGAGCGTCGGCACGAAGCTCGGACAAATCGCGGCGGGGTTAAAGTTGGTCGAGACACAGACCGCGCCGCTTAATCCGGCGATGGAGAAACTCAACGATTCGCTTGGCACGCTGGCGGGCGG
>JBGTMR010000038.1:0-13195 GCA_041743485.1 Pyrinomonadaceae bacterium | reverse complement strand
TAAGTCGTAAAATTATGTCGCAATTTTTATCACTAAAAAATCTTAAAGAGTCATCAATCAATCACCGCGCATGGTGGCTTGTTCTCGTGTTGTGTCTGCACGCTCTGACTTCGATTGATTCGCGTGCCGCGACCTCACCGCGCGTCGCATCAACATCATCATTGAAGCAACGCGAACGTCCGGCGAAGAAGCCCACCGCAAAGAGTAAAAAACATCGTCCAGCCAGACAACCCAAAGCTCGCCGTGCGGACGTGATTTACTATCCGACGCCGACCGAAACCGTCGCTGAAATGTTAAAGATGGCGAACATCAAAGCAGATGATGTGCTTTACGATTTGGGGAGCGGCGACGGGCGCATTCCAATCGCGGCGGCGAAACAGTTCGGTATCCGCGCCGTCGGCATCGAGATAAATCCCGACCTCGTTTCCGAAGCGAGAGAGAATGCACGGCAAGCCGGAGTGGGTGACCGGGTGCGTTTTATGAGTGCCGATTTGTTTCGCACCGACTTCAGCGATGCGACCGTCGTCACGCTCTATTTGTCGCGTTCGCTCAACTTAATGTTGCGCCCGCGTTTATTGCGCGAACTGCGTCCCGGCACGCGCATCCTATCGCACGATTTCGATATGGGCGATTGGCAACCGGAACAAGCGGTGAGAGTTCCATGGCGCAATCTTTATCGCACGGTCTATTTGTGGACAGTACCGGAAGCGGGAAAAATCAAGCGCGCAAAAATTAAGACATTTCAAAAATAGATGAGACAGCTTTTAACGAGTCGGGCTTAGGCTAGTAACCATGATTGAAACGGCTACCTTATCGAACATAAAAACAACTTCGCGTGCGGGTATGAAATGCGTCTCGCACTGTGTGTTGAGTCTGTGCTTCGTCCTTGTGACGGTGTGTTATGCGGCGGCGCAGTCAACCGATGCGAACACGCCGACGCCTCTGCGCGAACCGAGTATCGCCGGACGCATCGTGCCGCTTGACGTTGGCGACGCGCGTTTGACCCGCCATTACTATGTTTTCACGGGCTTACCGGGCGACCTCGAAATCGCGGTCACGAGTGAAAATCTCAACGGCGACGTTGACGTTTTCACGTTTGACGGTTTGCGCCCGTTGAGCAAGTTGACGTTGTTTGCGGGCGGCGAACCGTTGGCGATTACCAAATCGGTTTTTCTGCGCCAACCCGAACTGCTCTTGGTGCGCGTCGAAGCCCGCAGCGTCGGCGACACGGAAGGAACGTATCGCCTCACGTTCGGCGGGGCGTTCGCCCTCGCACCCGAAGCGATGCTTGCCGCCGCGCAATCGGCGGAAGAAACGACCAACGCCGAGTCGTCAACAGCAGACGCGGCAAGGCGCGTTAATTCCGTCGGGGCGCGCATCACGCCGGAAGAAACGGTGAATACCGAACCCGAAAAAGATGTCGCCGCCACACTCCCGGAAATCGAAACACCGGATGCTTCATCCACACCCACCGTCAACCTGCCGCGTTCAAATAGAGGCGGACGACGAAACCCACCGATAGCCACCGCCCGCACCTCGCGCCGCCCGCCACCACGCCCGCCGCGCGTGGCGCGACGCCGCACCATACCGCCCGCCGCCCCACCGACCGAAACATCTTCAAACGAAACCACCGACGCGACACCGACGCCAAATCGTGACGATACTCCGACGCAACCCGCCGCGCCGAGTCAAGACGCTGAATTGACCGCAATCGCGCCGCAATTCAAGCTGGTTGTTGAAACCCTCGATGGTAAAAGATTGGAGCGCGCGATGTCGGGCGTGCGCCGCGTGACCATTACCAACGGCGAGTTGGTAATTCTCACTACGGCGGGCAGAACCGAGCGTGTGAGTATGAAAACCGTGACGCGCATCGCGGTTGAGCCTTGATTGTGACTTGACTGAGACTTGGTTTTTCAGCATCTCAAACTCTCAAATGCGGGTAGTTGTGCGGCAGGGTTTTTGCTGGTATTACTAGGAGCATGAACACAGTTTTATCCGCGTCCGAAGAAATTATCACGGCGAGAACTGCGCCTTCGATGACACCCGTTACGACACCCGCCGTGATGTCCGCGCGGGCGACAATCAACGCTTACATTGAACTGACGAAACCGCGCATCGCGTTGATGATTGTCCTTATCGCCGCCGCCGGATTCGCTCTCGGTTCAAGGGACGGCATTGATTTTTCACGCCTGTTTCACGCTCTGTTCGGCATCGCGCTTTTATCCGGCGGCATCGCCGCGCTTAATCAATATATCGAACGCGAACACGATTGTTTTATGCCGCGCACGGCATCGCGCCCGCTTCCGTCCAAACGCTTAACCGCGTTCGCCGCGTCCACGTTCGGCGTTTCGTTGACCGCTCTCGGCATCATCTATCTCGCAATCTTCGTTAATCCTTTGACCGCGTTACTCGGCACGGCAACCGCGATAGGTTACGTTCTTATCTACACGCCGCTTAAAACCAAAACATCGTTATCAACCGTTATCGGAGCGTTTCCCGGTGCTGTGCCGCCCCTCATCGGTTGGGCGGCGGCGACCGGGCGCGTGCCGCTCGTCGCGTGGGCGTTGTTTGCGATTCAATTCCTGTGGCAGTTCCCGCACTTCCTCGCCATCGCGTGGATGTACAAGGACGAATACGAGAGTGCCGGAATCCGCATGTTGCCCGTCGTCGAACGGCAAGGCGTGGCGACCGCGCAGCAGAGCATTATCTACGCTTTGCTGCTGATTCCCGTCTCGCTTTTGCCAACGCTCTTGGGTTTGACCGGCATGATTTATTTCTACGGCGCACTCGCGCTTGGTCTGTTCTATCTGTGGGCGAGCGTCCGCACGGGCTTCGATAGCTCACGGACGCAGGCGCGAAAGTTACTGCTGGCATCAGTGATTTATCTGCCGTTGTTGTTCGCGTTGATGGTGTTCGACACAACACGATGACGCGCTTTTTGCCAATCGCACTGGCGGCGATAATCTTCACCGGACTTCAACTCGTTATCGGCGCGTGGGTCAAACGTGTACGCCCGCCTGTGATTGACGAACGCGGCGGAGCGGACAACACACTTGACGCTTGGCTATGGATTATCGCCACCACGCTCATCTTCATCTTGCTTTCAATGATGATGGCGGAAGCGTGGCGCAGGTGGGTTTGAAGTTCAAACAGGATTTTCTCACTCCGAGTGGTTTCTTTAGTTTTCTTGTTTTGTTATTTGAGATTTCAAATTTCAAATCTCAAATAATGAGAAAGTCCTATCAAAGTTTGATGATTGCCGTCTGTATCATTGTCAGGCATCTGGCATAACAGAATCTGATTGATTCGATGTTGTTCCGTATACGATTTTTGCCTGTTGAAGGCATGTAAATCACTGCCTTTTCGTTTTCGATATTATTTGTGAGGTGAGAAGAAAATGACCCCAACCGTCGAACATTTACTCCAATCTTTTGAGCGACTAAGCGAACCGGAAAAGCACGATTTAGCTGTTGAAGTTTTACGTCGAACCGACATTTTTGACGCGCCCGCATTTTCCGACGAAGAACTTGCTTTGGCGGCGGAAGATTTGTTTCTTGCGCTTGACCGCGAAGAAGCTGAAGCATCGGCGCAAGCCAAATGAGCGGCGCGTTTGCAAAGCGCGGCGAAGTCTGGTTGGTAGATTTAGGTTATGCGGCAAAAGTGCGCCCGTGCCTTGTCTTGAGCATCGAAGCCGAAGACACCGACCGCGCTTTAGCAACGATTGTTTCCCACACAACAAGCATCAGAGGTACACGCTTTGAGGTTTCTTTGAATGTTCGTTTTTTGAAGCAGGGCGCGTTTGACGCGCAAAACATTGTCAGCATTTCGCACGCGAAGCTTATCCGAAAACTTGGCAGTCTGACCCCCGACCAGATGAAGCAAGTTGAAGACGCAGTTAGGTTATGGCTTGATTTACCATAACCGAAAACGCTTTGAAATTAACGCGATGCCGATTGTGAACATTGAACTTTGAACGACTCACCAAATTGCGAGGGTCAATAATTTGGTTACGATTATCAATCCACCGACACGCACGGCTAAGACTTCCGCACCGTCCAACGGCAACGGGCATCGTCCGCATTCCGCCTCGCCGCGCGGCACGGGTGGCGGTGATGATAGCGGCGGTGGCGGCGATAATCGCGGCGGTGATGATAGCGAGTGGGATGAGTTGTATGCGGCATCGGAAGGCTCGCGTTATCGCATCGGGATGGTTGTTTTACTTGTGACTATCTTGATGATGTTCGCGTCGTTGACTATCGCCTACATGGTTTTATCCACACGCCCGAACTGGCAGGCAATCGCGCTTCCCGTTCAACTCTGGATTAGCACGGTGTTCATCATCGCAAGCAGCATCACGTTTGAATTGGCGCGGCGCGCTTGGAAACGCGGAAGGTTTAAGGCTTCGCAAAAGTGGATGATGGCGACCGTTGCGCTCGGAGCGGCGTTTGTTATCTCGCAGATTTTCGCGTGGCGCGAACTCGCCGCGCAGGGCATCTATCGTGAAACGAATCCTTACCGCTCGTTTATCTTTTTACTGACCGGCATCCACGCGATTCACTTAGTCGCGGGCATCGCCGGAATCGCGTATCTGACCGTGCGCGTGCGTCGTCACCTCATCATTTCTTCAAATACAAACAATGCCGCGATTGATGCCGGAGCGATGTACTGGCATTTCATTGATTGCCTGTGGGTTTATGTTTTTATGTTGCTCTTGTTTTGGCGATGAAGGGTTGAAGATAAAGATTTTATGAATGTAGAAAACACCAATACGCGCACCGCCGTCGCGGGAATACTGATGGTAAGTCTCGCCGCGAGTGGCTTTCTGTTGTGGCTGATTTACTTCAAACCGACGCCGGAAGGTTTTCAAAACAGCCTGACGTTTCTTCCCGCTTTGAACGCGGTACTAAACGGCTTGAGTGCCGTTTCGATGTGCATCGGGTTGTACTTTATACGCCAAAAGAAATGGGAAACGCATCGCAACTTCATGCTCGCGGCGTTCGGGTTTTCGACGTTGTTTCTCGTCAGTTACATCCTGCATCATCACCTTCACGGCGACAGTTCGTTTAACGGCACGGGAACAATCCGGTATGTTTATTTCGTCATCCTCATCACGCACGTTCTGCTTTCCATTCTCGCCTTGCCTTTAATTTTAACAACGCTGTTTATGTCGCTCACAAACCGTTTTCGACTTCATAAGCGAATTGCGCGCGTCACGTTTCCCGTCTGGCTGTATGTCTCAATCACGGGCGTCATCGTGTTCCTGTTTTTGAAAACTTACGCCGCTTGATTCGTCTTAATTTGATTTCTTCCCACACCTTTGAACATAGACACCAATCGAATCTTCAAACTTTCACGGTTCACTCTCACGTGTGCCATATTTTTAATCCTGCTTAATTCGATGTGCATTGCACAGAGTTCGGAAGGAAACATCCCCATGACGTGGCGCACACACGCCGAGCGCACAGACTACCGCGAGACGCCGCGTTACGCCGAAACCCTCGCGTACTGTCGCCGTCTCGCGCAAAGTTCGCCGCTTATCCGCGTCACTTCTTTCGGAACAAGCGGCGAAGGTAGGGAATTACCGCTCGTCATCGCTGCCAAAGATGCGGCTTTCACGCCCGACGCGGCGCGAAGTAAAAACAGAATCGTCGTCCTGATTCAAGCCTGTATTCACGCGGGCGAATCCGACGGCAAAGATGCCGGACTCGCCTTGTTGCGCGACATCGCCGTTACGAAAACCGAAACCGCGCTGCTCGATAACGTCGTCATCGTATTCATTCCGATTTACAACGTGGACGGACACGAACGCTTTTCGCCGTTCAACCGCATCAACCAGAACGGACCCGACGCGATGGGCTGGCGCGCGAATGCGACGAATCTAAATCTCAATCGTGATTACATGAAAGCCGACGCCCCCGAAACCCGCGCATGGCTCAAACTCTGGAATCAGTGGACGCCCGATCTGTTCATTGATTGTCACACCACAGACGGCGCGGATTTTCAATACAACATAACGTATCAACTCGACGACCACGCGGGCATCGCCAAACCTGTGCGAGACTGGACGACGAACGCTTTTCAAAATCGAATTTTTCCTGCCGTTGAACGACATGGAAACCTGCTCGCGCCGTACATTCAACTGCGCGACAATCGCCAACCTACTCTCGGCATGGACGCCTTTATCGCCACGCCGCGTTTTGCGACCGGATACGTTCCGCTCCGCAATCGTCCCGCCTTACTGATTGAATCACACAGCCTCAAATCTTATCGTTCGCGCGTGCGTGGAACTTACGATTTACTGCGCGAAACCCTCGTCGAAATCAACCGCGAACCGGACAAACTTAAAACGGCGATTCGCCTCGCGGACGATGCGACGCTCAAACAAAACGGCGTTTATGACCGCGCGCGCACCGTTCCGTTAGGATTTACACTAAGCGAAAAGTCGCGCCCGTTTGCCTTCAAAGGCATTGCCGCCCGCACCGAATTAAGCGAGATTTCCGGTGCGTTGCGCGTCATCTATGACGGCAAACCTGTTGAGTTTGAAATCCCGTTTTACAACGACGCGACGCCCGCCAAGACGGTTGCGCCGCCGATGTATTACGTCATTCCCGCCGCGTGGCGCGACGCCCTCGATGTGCTTCGGGCGCATGGAATCGAACTAAAAAGATTGGCGACGGATGCGACTCTTGATGTCGAAGGCTATCGCATTGACGACTTGAAATTTAGCTCCGCGTCGTTTGAAAACCGCTTCCCTGTGAGTTTTAAGACCGCAGCCGTCAGCGTCAAGAAAACAATCGTCGCGGGTTCATACATCGTTCCGGTCAAACAACCGACCGCGAACGTCATCATTCAACTTCTCGAACCCGACGCTCCCGACTCGCTTATGACGTGGGGATTTTTCAACTCGACTTTCGAGCAGAAGGAATACGGCGAGAGTTATGTGCTTGAGAAACTCGCGCGTGAAATGTTGAGTCGTGACCCGGCATTGCGCCGTGAATTTGAGGAACGCATACGCACCGACCGCGCGTTTGCATCAAGCAGTGCGGCGCGCCTACGTTTCTTCCACGAGCGTTCACCTTATCTTGATGAAAGTTTGAATATGTATCCGGTCTTGCGTGTCACGACTGCGATTGATGAGCGGACTCTGCTTAAACCGTAAATTTAATTACGTGAAGCCTGTGCATAAATCATCGCGTAGCGATGCAATGAATTTAGCCGTGCGTTTTAACGCACGGCTAAATTCAAGCGACCACTAACGCGGTGAAAACACAGCACATTTATTCGCACATACTTAAATTAGTTATCACAAACGAAAAGCTTGGCAAGCGTCGTTTGACTGCTCACCAAGCTTTCGTGTTGCTGACCTTTTATGTCGAAACTTAAACGGCGCGGCGTCCTGTTAGAAAATTGATAGCCAACACGACTAACGCGACCACCAGCAAAAGATGAATCAAGTTGCTGGCAACGAATGATCCCAAGAAACCAATCGCCCACAACACCAAAAGTATTACTATAATCGTCCAAAGCATATTAGTTATCTCCTTTTAATCTTTAGCCCAGAAGCTCGTCGGATTCACACCGATTTTTCTTTAGATGTACACGGGATTCGCAAAGCTTGTGCCACAACAAGCTCACGCATGATAAAGAACTAAAAAAGCCAACAAAGCGGCGTTTATCTAAATATCAATGCCGTTCTGACAAGGTTTCAGTAATCCTTCGGACGTACCAAAACATAGCAGCGATTTTCAATGCCCTGTGCTTCGATTCGTACATTGCCGGGCTGTCTTCAGAGCGACTTTTCTCTGCGCCCTTTGCGTCTCTGCGGTTATAAATCTCATTGAGCTATGTAACCGCAGAGGCGCAAAGGACGCGGAGAGAAAAATACATCTTCGTCGCTTGCCCGTTGGCGATGTCTTTAGTAGTTTTGAAAGCACGCTTTACGAACATATTTCTAACGGATGAATGCAGGGAAGTTGGCGAGTTTGTTTCCAAACGCAGAGCTTATCGAACTACCGATTTTGCAAGAACTGGTTGCCACCGGCGGCGTCGAAGACGTGCGCTTTCTCTACGCGCGCCTGTTGCCATACTTTCCGCAACTAAGCGAGATTGAATTTTCAAAAAAGGGCGATTTCCCAAACTGGCGACGCATGGTGCAGCGTTGCGGGCGCACGCTCGACGACGCAAATTTAATCGAACGCACAAACGGACGCTGGACGATAACCGCCGCCGGGCGTCGTCTGGTGCAAAAAGAGAAGCTGCATTTTGAACGTGAGCAGTCGCACACGGCAGCCGCGCAACTTCAACACACCGACGTGCAAAAGATGCTTGTCGAAATCGGTCACGCGCTTGGGTTTTATGCCGTCACCGAACACGATTATTACGATGTCATCTGGCGTACACGACCCGAAAGCCCGCGCTTAAGTCATGTTTTTGAGGTTCAACGGCGCGGCAACATTGACAGCGCGCTTGCCAAACTCAAACGCGCTTTCGACGCGCAACGCTCGAAAACTTATCTCGTCGTAATGAGCGAACGCGACACGAAACGCGCCCGCAAATCCATTGACGCCGGACGCAACGGCGCATTCCACGAACTCGAAACTGCAATTTCAATCGTCAGTTTCGAGCAACTCGCGCGCGTGCATCACGCCGTTCACGCGGTGCGCGAAATCCTGCCGGGTTTGTGTGAAAGATGACGACCCCCCTGACACCGCTCCGGCGACAATACTTAGACATCAAGCGCGACCACCCGGATTGCTTATTACTGTTTCGCATCGGTGATTTCTACGAATCTTTCGACTCGGACGCCGCGACGCTCGCGCGCGAACTCGACATCGTTCTGACCTCGAAACCGATGGGACGCATCGGGCGCATCCCGCTCGCCGGAATCCCGCACCACACTTTAGAGCGTCATCTGTCAACGCTCATCAATCGCGGCTATCGCGTCGCTATCTGTGAACAACTGACTGAAGCGGGCAAAGGTTTGATTGAGCGCGGCGTGGTTCGCATCGTCACGCCGGGGACGGTTCTCGAACCCGCACTGCTTTCAAGTAAGGCGAATAATTACCTCGTCGCCGTTCACATTGAAGGCAAGCGCGCGGGGTTGGCTTACGCCGATGTGACGACCGGAGAGTTTGCCGCGACCGAAGTTGACCGCGCAAACCTCGTCGCGGAACTTCACCGCGTAAGCGCGTCGGAAATTCTCCTCGCTCAAAACGCCGCCTTTGATTTGATGGACGCGCCCGGTACACGCACCTTTATCCACGATGAAAACTTTCAAGTCGCACACGCCCGTCAAGTTTTGCTTCGTCATTTTCAGGTTCGCACACTCGCCGCTTTCAACCTGAGTGCTTACCCATTGGCGATGCCATGCGCCGCCGCAATCATTGAGTATCTTTCCGAAACCCAAGTTGATGTCGCGGCGAATCTGACGCGCCTCGCGGTGTATGACGCGGGCGAGTTTATGATGCTCGACGCGCACACCTTGCGAAGCCTCGACGTGTTCGAGACGGGACAGAGGGAAGCGGGCAAGCCCGACGCGCCGACCTTGCTCGCGGTGATTGACCGGACGCGCACCGCGATGGGCGGCAGACTTTTACGAAGGTTTCTGCGTCGTCCTTCGCTCGATGCGAGTGAGATTGCGCGTCGCCAAAATCATGTCAAATGGTTTGTCGCGCACAGGGAAGAACGTCGCACGCTGCAAGCTTTGCTCGAACAGATTCACGACCTCGAACGTCTATCGTCACGCGCCCGCGCCCGCCTTGCAACCGCGCATGAACTCTGGACGCTCGGACAGTCGCTCAAACATCTGCCGCTCGTGCGCCGTGTTTTACAAACCGATGTGAAAGCACTCGGAACGCTTCTCGCACAACTTCCGGCGTGCGATGAAGCGTGCGAACTCATCGCGCGCGGACTCGGCGACGATTTGACGAAGCGTGCGACGGGCGGCGTGATACGCGAAGGTTACTCCGAAGAACTCGACACCTTGCGCGCTCTCTTGCGCGACGGCAAACGCACGCTCGCCGAGATGGAAGCACGCGAACGCGCGCGCACCGGCATACGCTCTTTGCGCGTCGGCTATAACAAAGTTTTCGGTTATTACATCGAAGTCACCAAGCCGAATATCGCCCTCGCGCCCGCCGATTACACGCGCAAGCAAACGCTCGCCAACGCCGAACGCTTCATCACGCTTGAACTCAAAGAACACGAAGCACTCGTCACCAACGCCCGCGAACGCATTGAAGAACTCGAAGCCACTCTGTTTCGTCACCTTTGCGAACAGGTCGGAAGTCGTCGCGCGGAAATCGCGGGCGCGGCGGCGACGCTCTCATACATAGATGTGATGATGGCGTTCGCCGAAGTCGCGGAAGATAACAATTACACTTGCCCGAACATCAAGAACGACGGCGCGCTTCACTTGAAAAATGCGCGTCATCCTGTGATTGAACGACATTTGGAAGGCGGTGTTTTCGTCGCCAACGATTGTCATATCGGCGGCAAAGGCGATTCACAAATCATGTTACTGACGGGACCCAACATGTCCGGTAAGTCAACCTATATGCGTGCCGTCGCGCTCTCCGTACTGCTCGCGCACATCGGAAGTTTCGTTCCGGCGTGTGAGGCGACGATAAGTTTGTGCGACCGTATATGGACGCGCACGGGGCTTTACGACCGCATAGGATTGGGCGAATCAACCTTCATGACGGAGATGATCGAGACCGCCGAAATTCTTCACGGCGCAAGCGAACGCTCGCTTGTCCTGCTTGATGAGTTAGGGCGCGGCACATCAACTTACGATGGTCTGGCAATCGCCCGCGCCGTGCTTGAGTACATACACAATCACCCGCGCCTTCGCATGAAGACACTGTTTGCGACGCATTATCACGAACTCACAATGCTTGAAACCGTCTTGCCGCGCGTCGCTAATTTTCACGTTGCGATTGCCGAACATGATGACGACATTGATTTCTTGTACAGAGTTGTTCCCGGCGCGGCGACCAAATCTTACGGCATACACGCCGCGCGACTCGCCGGACTTCCACGTCCCGTGATACGTCGCGCGCAAACTTTGCTGAATGAGTTAGAGACGGCATCCACACAACACGAAGCGAACGCCCCGATTCCTTTGGTGCGTCCCGCCAACTCAAATGATGAAGGCGATGCGAAGCTTGCCGAATCAATCATCGCCATAGACCTCGACGAAGTTTCGCCTATCGAAGCTTTGACGAAACTTTACGAACTGCGACGGCAAGCCCAAGACGCGATTAAACAACGGCAAGGTTCGCATCCGAAAACAGTGCGACGGGCTTGATGCGGTTCGACGCACAATAATCGAAGCATTCACCGCCGCGATGCAGACGATTGCCCAATCGCTTCGCTCTTGTGCAGCGCGTGGGTTAGACCGGGGTATCCTCACCATGCCACAGCCGCTTCCAATCTTCAGGCAACATAAGCCGTTTATCCGCAGCCAAGATGCAACCGAGTACGCGATTCGTCTCCGCGCCCTCGAATGCCACAATCGAATAATACGGCGGCACCGAGAATGACCAGACACAGCAACCTTCTTCTGGCGTCTTCTCAAACTCGCCGCACAATTCCAACATGTCTTCTCTGAGACTGACTGCATGAGGCGTTCCATACCTCAGAAGATGTTCTGCACGAACGCGATAGATGGACAAGAAATGACTGCACGGCAACGAGGATGTAGCGTCTCGCGGGCTATGTTCAAGAACGCAGGCGCCTGACTTCAAGCCATCGAACAGCATCACCTTATGACGGAAGTCGGAAGCCTTGTGCCTTCGCACGAAATATTTTAGTTCACTCATAACAAAGAAGCGGCACAACTATTCAATGGTGCTTACCTTAGCCTGACGACGACTTATCACGACCGCGACGCCCGCGAAGATAAGCACCGCCGCCAAGCCCGTGCGCGCGTTGAGTTGCTCGCCCAAAATAAGCGGCGCGAGGACGAAAGCGATGAGTGGTTGAAGGTAAATATAAACTGCGACCGTCGTCGGCACGACCCGTTCTAATGCCCAAGCGTTCATGTAGTACGCGAGGACGGAAGGGAAGATGATGATGTACGCGACGGCAATCCACGTATAAACATTCGTGTCGGCAAACGACGTGTCGGCTAGGAAGTAGCCGCCGATGGGAATGGTGGCGATGCAGCCGATAGTAAAAATCCAAGTGATAACCGTCAACGCCCCGTATCGTTTAATCATCTTTTGCGAAAGGGCGATGTACGCTCCATAACACGCGGTGTTGATGATAAGCAGGACATCGCCTTGCATCGTACTGCCGCTAAAGTCGGCGTTGAAAGGATTGATGAGATACAGCACTCCAATCGCGGCAAGGGCGCAGCCGAAAATCTTGCGCTTTGAAAGTATTTCATAACCGAGCGCGATACTGAAAATCATCGTCCATACGGGAATCGCCGTTCCCAACACGGTCGCGTTAATCACGGTCGAAAGCGATAATCCTTTGATGAACAGAAATTGATTGAGGATGATGCCAAGCAGACTGTAAAGAACAAGCTGAAGAAAATCCTTCGGTGTGACGCGCAGGGCTGCTTCATCCGAGCGAACTTTGACCGCGTACCTGAGCAGCCACAAACAGGCGGTCGCGCCGACGACGCGAAGGGTGACGAGTCCGGTGCTTGGCAAAACACGCAAAGCGATTTTCCCGGCGATGGGAAACGTCCCGAAAAAGATTTGCACGACGACTAAGACGATGTGCGGGGCGAAGCTAGTTGGCGATGAAGCGGGATTGTCCCTGACGATTTCAGGAGTCAAACTTTCGGCGATTGATTGTGGTTGTGACACGATTGATTAAAACAAAAACCTTCGGGTATCCGGCGTTAACAATAGTTCGGACAGTTTTTGAAAAATGCCTTGATAAATTGCCACTAGCTTTAGCTAGTGGAGCAAGTTTCAAGGAATACCGGCTTTAGCCGAACAAGTGGGTTCAAGCCAGAAGGATTTTACTTTTTTGTGTACCTTAGGCTAAAGCCTGTGTTTAGAGAGTTTCGTTGTCCACTAGCTAAAGCTAGTGGCAATTTATCAAAAACTGTCCGAACCATTGGTTAATAAAAGCGCGAAATAATAAAGTGCAAAATAAAAAAGTTTGTGCTGCGCTGATATTGTCTGACGCGGCACAAACTAAATCTGCGTATTGAGGTCGTGATTCTGAAAACTAA
>JBGTMR010000037.1:0-12288 GCA_041743485.1 Pyrinomonadaceae bacterium | reverse complement strand
TGCCTGTTTATGAACATCATCTCGCTTGAAAACGTCAGCAAAGATTTCGGTATCAAACCCCTTTTTGCGAACATCAATATCGGCTTTGCCGGTGACGAACGCATCGGCATCATCGGGGCGAACGGTTCGGGTAAAACCACTTTCCTGCGCGTCGTCGCCGGAATCGAACCGCCCGATGTCGGGCGCGTGATTCGCCACGACGGTAAGACGCTCGCTTATCTTTCGCAGACTCCGACTTTCGATTCGGACGCGACGGTGATGGGGGCGATTTTCGACCACAGCGGCGGAGCGTTGGAGTTGATTCGCAATTATGAAAAGGCGTGTCACGATTTAGCCGCGCAAGGGGGAACAAACGCGCGCTTACTTGAGACGGTTGCCGATTTAGCGCATCAACTCGAAGCTACAGGAGCGTGGGAAATTGAAACCAACGCCCGCGTCGTGTTGTCGCGGCTTGGCATCCATGACACCGATGCTAGAGTTGCAAATCTTTCCGGCGGGCAGCGCAAACGGGTCGCGTTGGCACACGCTTTAATCGTCAAGCCGGACGTTTTGATTCTCGACGAACCGACGAATCACCTTGATGCCGATACCGTCGAATGGCTCGAATCCTATCTCGCCAGATACACGGGTTTGCTGTTGCTCGTAACGCATGACCGTTATTTTCTCGACCGCGTGACGACCCGGATTTTAGAACTCGAACGCGGAACGATTGGAAGTTTCGACGGCGGTTATGCGTTCTATCTGGAGAAGAAAGAGGAACAGGATGCCACGCGCGTCGTCGAAGGACAGAAGCGCAAAATGCTTATGCGAAAGGAACTCGCGTGGCTGCGGCGCGGAGCGAAAGCGCGCACGCGCAAATCGAAAACCCGCGTTGACGCGGCACGTGAACTGCTCGCGCAGCCGACGGAAAAACCCGTCGCCGAAATTGAAATGGGTCTAGGTTCGCGTCGTTTGGGGACGAAGGTCATAGAACTTCATCACATCGCCAAGTCATTCGATAATCGTCAACTGATTGAAGATTTTACTTATCTTTTGAAGCGCGACGACCGCATCGGCATCATCGGCGTGAACGGTTCGGGCAAGACGACGTTGCTTGAAATCATCGCCGGAAGAATCGCGCCGGACGCCGGACATATCGAAACGGGTCAGACCGTGCGGCTTGGATATTACGACCAAGAAAGCCGCGCTCTTAACGACGACCAGCGCGTGATTGATTACATTTGCGAAGTCGCGCAACAGGTCACACTCGCCGACGGTTCGACCATAAGCGCGAGTCAGATGTTAGAGCGATTTCTGTTCCCCGTCGGGACGCAGTACGCGACAATCGGCAAACTCTCCGGCGGCGAACGGCGCAGACTTTACCTGTTAAGAATTTTAATGAATCAACCGAATGTGTTGTTGTTGGATGAGCCGACGAACGACTTGGACATCCCGACCTTAATCGCGCTCGAAGAATACCTAGACGATTTCGCCGGAGCGTTAATCGTCGTCAGCCACGACCGTTATCTGCTCGACCGCACGATTGATTATATCTTCCGGTTTGAAGGTGATGGGGGCGTGCGCGAATATCCGGGCGATTATCAGACTTACATCGCATACCGTGAACGTGAAGCCAAACAGGAAGCCGCCTTGAACCTGACCAACGAGCTTTCCACACAGGCGCACGAAAATCCGGCGATGCGTTCTGCCGCCGCCGCCAACTCTAAAGACGCAACCGCCTCGCCCACGCGCCAAAGCGATGCGCCGCGCAAATTATCGTTTAAGGAACGGCGCGAACTCGAAACACTCGAAGCCAACATCGCCACCGATGAAGCGCGCCAAGCGGAAATCGAGCGTCAACTGAACCTGCACGCCACAGATGCCGCCAAACTCGAAACCCTTTTCAACGAGCAGCAACTTCTCGCCGCACGTCTCGCGGAAGACATGGAACGATGGCTTGAACTTTCGGATGTTTGATTCTCAAAAGCCGAGTCCTTCGACTGTTTCGGCTTTGATGACGAAGGTCGGAGCGACGATTGGAGCTTCCGGTGCAGCGTTCGGCGCGGCATCCGGCACGGTGACACATGAGACGGTGACGAACTCCGCCCCGCGTGTTATCACGGCGCGTCGCACACTACGCTTGCGCTGCTCGTGCATCGCTTTACGATTAGCACGCTCGATCTCTTTTTGCTCCTTGACTTCCGCTTTGCCCCACTCGGTTTGAAGCGCGGCGGGAAGAAGGCGGCTCATCTCGAAGTTGAAATCGGCAGCGGCTTCCCTCAATTCTTCATTATTAAACGTCGCCAGCACCTTGAGATCGGGTGCTTCATTTTGCGCGTTGCGCCGCGCTTTATCTTCCCTGACGAAATTCGACTGTCGTGCGTTCGGTTGTGATTCCCTCATCTCCCGCCACGCGCGTTCGCCTTTGATTGTCACAGACTTTTTTACCGCCGCCGTTTCATCTTTTCCGCCTCTGACACCTGAAATCTGTACCGCGCCCACGGTACGTTCGGCTTCAGGTGCAGGAGTCGCCTCACACGCGACACGCTTTTCGTCGGCATTCTCGATTTCTTCAATTGACGTCTCGAACGCCGAATCGAAAAAGATTTCCCTGTCTTCGGGTGCGACGAATTCTGCGATGAGCGGCGACACGTTATCTTGCGACGGGAAACCGACACGGCTGACCGCCAGCGCGAATGCCATGACCAGCACGCAATTCGCCGCCAACGACACAGCCAGCAATTGATATCCGCGCTGCTTGCGGGGAGAAGATTTGAGCGGTTGCGTTTTGCGCGACCGTGCTTTAACCGTCCTCGCTTTGCAATCGGGAATCGCCAAACGGCGCGTTGTCCGGTCAAACAAACTATTGTTCACGGCAACGCTTATCGCTTCCGTCGCGGGCTGACCACAACGACTGCAAAATCGCGCTCCGGTCTTTAGTTCCCCGTCGCACGCCGCACAGTATGCTTGGTTTTCGAGTGAATTAAGTAGGTATGTATTTTCTGACATGATGTTTTAGGATGACTGCAATCTAAGACCCTAAACCGACGAGGCGAGACGACTGCGCGAGGAATAAAATTAACTTACGTTTCAATCCTTCTTGCGGTTGCACTTCGGAATAGTTCCATATCTTTTCTCATCGCTCCACCGTCATCGTTCGTTTAGCGTTATCAAGGCAAATAAAAAGCCGTAGTCCAGTGACGGACTACGGCTTCACACAGCTTGCGGAACGTAAGTTTAAGAATTTCCCGCGTCAATCTCCGTGTCGGCTTCGGCTTTCTTTTCCGTCGCAATATGAAAGCGACCTTCCATGATTGACTCTGTGACGGGTCGGCGTCCGCTCGGTTCTTCGCGTTCACGAAGTCCGGCGGGCAGTGATTCCGTCGCGCCGCGATGCCCGACGGCGAACACCGCGAGCGGCACAAAGTCGTCGGGGATTCCAAGCGTCGTGCGTGCTTTGTCCGGGTCAAAGCCGACCATGCCGTGAGCATACAAACCGTTGAGACTGGCTTGCAAAGTCAGATAGCCGGACGCGCAACCGGCGTCGAAATGATGCGTCGCGTTCGGCTTGCCGTTAAATGAAAAAGTCTTCTTGGCGACCGCGACCACCAACACCGGAGCGTCTTTCGCCCATGCTTGATTGCCGGGTACGAGGAAATCGAGAAACCTTTTCCGGTCTTCATCGTTGCGCGCATACACGAACCGCCACGGCTGTTCGTTATAAGACGACGCCGCCCACCGCGCCGCTTCAAACACGCTCATTAAAGTTTCATCATCAATCGCGTCGGGTGCGAAAGCGCGCGGCGACCAGCGATTGAGAAACGCGGCGGCGATTTTGTGTTCGGCGTCACGAAACGGACGCACTTCTTCCGCGACCTCTCCGTTTAGCATGTCATCGTTTTCATTGTTTGTATTGTTCGTTGCCATAACTTCCCTTCGTCAAACTAATTCGTGAATAATGTATTTCTGGTTAAACAACGTATCGAGGCGAAACAAAAACTTACCACAATCCGCGATGCCAAATGTATCGCTACCTCGCGGCTCATTCAGGTTCAATCATTGAGGTCACAACAATCTATGAAAAGCATCAAGTTCAGCGAGTTCGGAAATCCGGTTGACGTGTTGCGCGTCGAAGATGTGGCACAACCTGAGCCGAACGCGACGCAGGTTTTGATAAAACTTCGCGCACGTTCAATCAACCCGTCGGATTTGTTGACGGTGCGCGGACTCTACGGGCAGCTTCCCGTTTTGCCCGCCACACCGGGCTTAGAAGCGATGGGCGAAGTCGTCGAAGCGGGTGCGGACGTGAGAAAACTTCACACGGGACAGCGCGTGATTCCGCTTCGAGTTATGGGAACATGGCAGGAATTTATCGTCGCGGATGAAGCGCAGTGCATACCTGTTCCCGATGCGGTGAGCGACAACACGGCGGCGCAGTTTGTCGTTAATCCTCTAACGGCGTGGATTATGATAATCGAAGAATTGAAGCTGAAACCCGGCGAGTGGTTGTTGCAAACGGCGGCGGGTTCGACGCTCGGACGCATCGTTTTACAAATCGCTAAACTCCGCAATTTCAAAACCATCAATGTCGTCCGCCGACGCGCTCAAGTCGCGGAGTTAAAAGCTCTTGATGCGACGGAAGTGATTGCGACGGATACGGAAGACATCGCAGCCCGCGTCAAAGAAATCACGGGCAAGGACGGAGTTGTCAAAGCGATTGAAGCGGTTGGCGGCGAGACCGGAGCGCAGGCGTTGAATGCTTTAGGGCGCGGCGGCGAGATGCTGGTTTATGGTTTGCTCTCCGGCGAACCAATAGCGGTTGACGGCGGGCGCATGATTTTCGCTTCCACTGTGATGCGCGGGTTCTGGTTGTCGGAATGGCTACGCACCGCCACGCCGGAACGTGTGCAAGCCGTGACCGCCGAACTTCTGCGCCTCATGGTGTCGAAAGAAATCGAGCCGCCCGTCGAAGCCGAGTATCAATTAACCGACATCATCGCCGCCGTCAAACACGCCGAACGAAAAGGGCGAAGCGGCAAAGTTTTGTTGGTGAGTTAAGTTTATAAAGCTGATGCGCTGGAAGCACGAAAGCGCATCACGCTTGCGCGGCAAGCGTGGCAGCGATGCGTGCGAACCCCTTCACGCGGCTTTCCAATTCAGCGAAACGAACATCGTCGGTTTGCCCGTGATGATAACGATAAAAGATTTGCTGAATGACGACGGCGAGTTTGAACACCGCGAAGACTTCATAAAAAGCGATGTCGGTTAAATCGTTTCCGGTGCGCGCGGCGTAGCGTTCGAGAATTTCATCGCGCGTGAAATACCCTTCGCGTTGCGTCACCGTGCGAATCGCGTCGCGTTGTGATTCACTCGCAATATGCACCCAGTAACAAAGCATAATTCCGACATCAATCAGCGGGTCGCCGACCGCGCTCATCTCCCAATCAAACACCCCGACGACGCGCCCGACATCATTCGGGTCGAGCATCGCGTTATCTAATTTGTAATCGCCGTGAACCAGCGTCGGCTTCGGTGTTTCCGGCGGCAAATGCCGGGTCAACCATTTCGCCAGTGCCTCCATTTCCGGCAACTCGCCCGTCTGCGAACCCTGCCAGCGTTCGCTCCAGCCGCGCACTTGACGTTCAACAAATCCGGCGGATTTGCCGAGCGTCAAAAGCCCGTGCGCTTCCGCGTCAATCGTGTGCAAATCCGCGAGCGCGTCAACGACGGCTTCACTGACACGTCGCCGTGCGTGCGTGTTATGAATCAACGGCGGCGGTTCTTCATCACGCACGATGATTCCGCGCCGCCGTTCCATAACGTAAAACGTCGCGCCTAAAACATCCGTGTCTTCACACAGCAAAAGCGGACGCGGCGCAAGCGGGAACACGGGATGCACGGCTTCGAGTATGCGAAACTCGCGCGCCATGTCGTGAGCCTTCGGCGGCAAGCGTCCAAACGGCGGGCGGCGCATCACAAATTCATGTTCACCGAAGCGCAAAAGATACGTCAGATTTGAGTGACCACCGGGAAATTGTTCGACGCTCAAAGGGGCATCCGTCGCCAAATCACGATCAATCAACACACGAGAATGCTTCCGCAAGTAATCCGCCAGCTTATCCCAATCAAGCTGCTCACTCGCGCGCACGGGTTTGGTATCGGACGAATCAAACATAAATTCGACGCGCGGAGCGCGCTGATAATTTCAGCTTGCTTTGCCAAACGCGGGTTTGCGCTTCTGCAAAAACGCCGTCACACCTTCGACGAAATCCGGCGAGTGAAAGCACGCGGCTTGATTCACGGCTTCGTAATCAAGCGCGCTCGCAAGGTCATTGTTCGCCGCGTACTGAAGTCCGGCTTTGATTTTCTCAAGCGCGATGCGCGGCGAAACGACAAGCCGTGCGGCGAGTTTATCAACCGTCGCGTCGAGTTCCGCGAACGGCACGACTTTGTTGACGATGCCCAAGTTAAACGCTTCTCCGGCGGTGATTGAATCGCCCGTCGCCATGAGTTCAAACGCTTTGTGATAACCGACGAGGCGCGGCAGAAAGTACGTTCCGCCGCCGTCGGGCATCAACCCGATTCGCACGAAAAGTTCGGCGAACACGGCGCGTTCCGACGCGATGATGATGTCGCACGCCAGCGCGTAGTTACACCCGATGCCGACCGCCGTGCCGTCAACGCGGGCGATAATCGGCACGCTAAGTTCCCGCATCAACATCACAATCGGATTCGCATCGTCACGCAAAGAAGCCGTGACATCAAAGCTTGATATTTCCTTCGCGTCCAAAGCTGCGAGGTCTGCCCCCGCGCAAAACGCTTCGCCCGCACCCGTCAAGATGATGACGCGCGTGTCATCATCGCGTGAGGCTTCGAGAGCCGAACGTAATAATTTTTGCGTTTCGGCATCCGCCGCGTTGCGCCGTTCGGGACGATTGAACGTAATGCGCTTGATGCCTTCGTCAAGCGTGACGAGAAGTTTTTCCGTGCGGTCAGTCATCGTTTATCCCTCATGATCCTTATCTTATCAATACACCTTACGCGGTAGAGCGGCTCTGCCGCCTGATGTGCGGAAAGGCTTCTGCCTTTCCGGGACATTCGCCCCCAAACAGAGCGAGGCTGTGCCTCGCGGCGGGCGGCGTAGCCGCAAAAAACGGGGTAACGCTAGTCGGAAAGGCGAAGCCTTTCCGCACATCGGGCGGCACAGCCGCGAAGAATTCATAACCAGCAACTTGGGTAAAATAGTAAAAACCTATCTTGACCTTGAAGCGGAACAGGAGATAACCTGTTCCGCTTCTTTATTCCTTACTTAAATTGGAAATTAGCGGTATGAGTTGTGCCGTCTTTTAACGTCACAACCAACTGACGACATTGTCCTTTCCACGATTTTTCCGTTTTCCAGACATATTCATACTGATTTGTGACGGCATTATATTTCAGACTGCTGCCGCCTGCGGTGACAGTTTCTTCCATCGGACTTATATTGCCGGAATAATCACATGTCGTTTGCCAAGAAGTTGGAGAGCCTGGCATAAAGATGTTCAATCCTTTGTTTCCGTCCAAACTAAATTTCACCGGGACGGAGCTTCCGGCTTTGACCACATTGACCGCGCCGTTATTCTCGATGGGTTGGAAAAAGCCCGTAAATTTATATAAAACCGTGACCGTTCCGGTGCACGAAGCGGTTGCTCCGTTGCTGTCTTCAACCGTCAGTGTGACAAGTGTCGAACCGACCGGATACGGACCAGCCGGGCTTTGCGAAAGAGTGATACTGTCGCCGTCAGGATCGAATGAGCCGTCGTTAATGTCGGCATCGGCTGTAACTGCGGTTCCTGACGCGAGAGTTACCTGGACGTTTCGGCATTGGGCGACGGGCGCCTGGTTCGGCGACGGTATTTCAAAAACGTATGCCGAGCCTGAGGCTTGTCCGTTGTCGTCATCTCCAAAAGAGCCGACTACAATCGTGTTGCCGAGAACGGTTACCCCAATACCAAAAGCATCATTTTCCGCGCCGTCGGACGGAAGAAGTTTCTGCTGTTCAGTCCAAACCGCACCGCTTCGCACAAATACGTATGCCGAGCCTGAATCATTTCCCAGGTCGTTATTTAAATACGCGCCGACCACAACCGTTTCGCCGGAAATGGCTATGGCTTGACCAAAACGATCACCAATTCCCGGGTCAGACGGAAGAAGCTTTTGCTGCTGCGACCAAACCGCGCCGTTCCTGACAAAAACGTATGCCGAGCCTGTTTCTGCGCCGTTAGCGTCGTCCAAATACGCGCCGATCAGAGCGGTGTTGCCGGAGATAGCTACCGTATTACCAAAAATATCGTTAGCTGTTCCATCGGACGCAAGAAGCTTTTGCTGCTCCGTCCAAACCGTTCCGTTCCTAACAAATATATATGCCGAACCCGAACTTGAACCGTTATCATCATTCCCGTAAGCGCCGACAATAATCGTATTACCGTCAATATCCGCCGACGAGCCGAAAAGGTCTTGAGTCGCGCCGTCAGAGGGAAGAAGTTTCTGCTGCTCAGACCAAACCGTGCCGCTTCGCACAAAGACATAAGCCGAGCCTGAAACAATACCGTTGTCATCGTCCCCGCCCGAACCGCAGACTATGGTGCCGCCGGAGATAGCCACGGCTTCCTGGCTGAATTGATCGCCATCAGCGCCGTCAGAAGGAAGAAGCTTTTGCTGCTGCGACCAAACCGTGCCGCTTCGCACAAAAACGTAAGCCGCGCCTGAATTTAAACCTAAATCGTCATCTAAGGAAGAAGCGACAACGATAGTATCGCCGTCAATGTCAACCCATCCGCCAAATTGGTCTTCAGCCTCTACTTCGGAAGGAAGCAGTTTTTGCTGCAACGTCCAATTGCTTCCATTGCGGACAAAGACATATACCGAGCCTGAGTTTGTGCCGTTGTCGTCGTCTGCATACGCTCCGATAACGACTGTGTTGCCGGAAATAGCGATGGCTTGACCGAACACATCAAAAGGCGCGCCGTCGGAGGGAACAATTTTGGCGGATTCAACAAAAGTCGGGTCAATTGTCAGCGGGTATTTCGCGTTCGCTTCTTCAACTTCCAGAAAAACCTGATTATCCGAAGCCCTCATCCGGGCAATCTGTTCGTGACCCGCGGCGTCCCACACTTTCAGATTTTTGTAGCGCAGAACTTCATTTCTCTTTTCGTCAGTTAAAATCAAACTTTGTCCGTTCGATTCGGCTTTGACCTGCAAATCGCCGCGAACTTCCATCACCAGACGCAATACATCGTCACTCTTTTCGGAATGCGGGCGCTGCTCTAAAGTAAAACCATGCTCCAAGCCATTCGGTCGGTTTTCGTACCATTCGACCAGATTTGATTCTTTACGGCTTATCTCTACGCGCTGTCCTTTGGAAGCGATTTCTCCCTGCGAAACCGAAGTTTGATTATCTCCATAACCAACGCTTCGCAGTTGCCAGCGGCTTTGCCAATTTTTGTCTTTCGATGCGGATACGAGCTGCAAACCGGTCTTATCAAACTCAGCCTCTAGATTGTTGGCGTGATTTGAAGCGACCAACTTTTCCTGATTCTTTTCGACTTTGTAACGAGCTGCCGCTACCGCTTCGTAAAGCGATTTATCCATTCCGCTTTGTTCAAGATATTCGACCGCCTTTTCATTCGTTAATGATTGCATCGAAGAATTGACAATCTGATTATTTTGAATTGCCTGAGCATTTAGAGAGATTTTTCCGAAAGAGTTTGTTGCACCCGGGCTGAAATCAGGCTGGACGCCGATATAAAAACCTATGCCAACTAAAACTGTTGCGACAAGACAAATTGAAAGTAAAGTTGATGGTTTTTTAAATTGCGCTGAAACCGAATCCGCAAAACCCGGAAATGAAACTAAAGCGATAAATTTAACGATAGATTGTTTTAACATTTTTCTTTTCTCCTGTTTTTTTATTTATTCGCGGTTTTCCGCTTTGACATTAAAGAGAATAGGAAAATTAAAAATTACTTTCACCACGTATTTAGGTAGTAACTTTTTTAAAACCGGAAATTTCATTTTAAGCAATAAATATCGGATGATTCGCCGCATTTTGCGAAACAAAAAGTCGAATGATTTTAAGCAAAACCATTCGACTTTGATTTTTTGTTTTTTCGGGAAAGGCGATTCTACCTATTTCGGTAGCGCGTGATTTACGGCTGCGTTTCTTCCGATTCGGTCGAAGCGGGCGCGTTGGCGGTGAAATTGACATCTTGCGTGTCGCCGATAATCATTCGTGTCTGCGTGTTTCTGCCGAAAGTGAAACGATTCGCCGAAACCGTGATGACATAATTTTTTCCCGCCGGAATTCCGGTAAAACGGTAATAACCTGCCGCGCCGGTTTTAACCGTTTGCGTTTCTCCGTTTTGGAAAGTAATCGTTACCTGCACGTTGCGGATGCCTTTACCTTCTGCATTCAGCGTCTGCCCTCCGACGACCGTCGCCGATTCGGTTGTTCGCCCAAAATTGTCAGGTAGCAAAAAGCCGGTATAATGCTGAAATTGATTGCCTGACAAATTCGAGCCTGCAACCGGTTGCCCGATTGTGCCGTGTGCATTTATAGCATCTTGCTGTGCGCTGCCGCCCGGGGCGATGACCGATTGCGTCATTGTAAAACTGCCGCCGCTCATCGGTGTTATTTCTGCCGTCTGCGCCTCGGTCGAAGCGGCAGCGAAAAGAACGAATAGCAACAATGCGATTATGTTTGATGTTTGATTTTTCATTTTCCTTTTCTCCTTTCTTATTTTTTGCTTTCTTATTTTCGGCAAACGCGGGCATTTTTGTTGCTCGCGCAGACAAGAGCTTTCAACTCTTCGATTTGCGTTTGCTGCTTTTCGATTTGCGTTTGCTGTTCCTGAGCCGCGCTGACGAGCGAAACGGTGATGAGTTGATACTTCACGCCCTCGACCTCGTTTTTGTTGTTGAAGATGGATAAACGCGGCTCTAAAGCATAAATTTCTTCGGCGATAAAACCCAAATCATTAACGCCGTTTTCCTTCCAATCATAGCTGACCGGACGTAAACGACGAATTAAATTCAACCCGCCGCGATAATTTTGCACGTTTTCTTTGTAACGGATTGAAGACGAACATTGACTGACTATCCATTTGTCGTCAACCTTTTTGAGACAACCGGGCTGGGATTGGTATCCCCCGCCAATTTCCCCCATAAAAAGAAAAGTGCCGGTTCTTAATGAGAAGGCGTAGGCATCTCCATTTACAACAAAATCGGGACCTCCGCTCTGTTGAATTCCATTGACAACCAATCGCTCGTTCACTACGGTTTTTCCATTCAACTCGATTTTATTGGAAACTGTCGGGTCAACTTTGAAAAGATTGCCGAAAATGCTGATTTTCGGAGCCATGATTGTGTCGCCGACCAAAATATCTTTAGTGAAAATCGCGCTTTTGCTGACGCCGAAATTGCCCGGAACTTGAACGGAAGTCGTCGCCGTGCCGAGAACGACCGAAGTGCTTTGCGTGGCGAAGGCGTTTGCGCCGATTGCCGTGGCGTTGGTCAGATTGTTGCCGACCGAGGCTTGAAAACCGATTGCCGTGTTATTCGCGCCGTTTGTCGCCGCGCTGCCCGCGCCCGCGCCGACGAAAGTGCTGCCCGCGTTGTTGCTGCCGAATCCGGCGTTTGCGCCGAAATAAGCGTTGCTCGAACCGAGCGAGTTGCCACGTCCGGCGTTTGAGCCGAAAAATGCGTTGTTTGAGCCGTTGATGTTGTTTTTTCCAGCTTCAAATCCGACGAAAGCATTGGAACTGCCCGTCGTGCCGGTGTTCACGCCGACGAAAGCGTTGTTCGCGCCCGCGACGCTCAAAACCCGGCTGCCGTTGATGTCGTATTGCGCCGTCGCGTTAAATTTGTTTGCTTTGCCTTCGCCCGATACGTTGAAGTTTGAATTTGATTGCTGATTCTGCGTGTTTTGAATGTAATTTGTGCTGCCGGGCAGAGGCGTGCGGGCATCGGACATTCTCGAATCGTTGGTTTGAACATATTGCGCTGACGGAATGCCGCCTAAATTCGCCGTGTTGTCTGCGGTCGTTGCCGTGTTTGCCGTGTTTGCTTGTTCCGCATTCAGGCTTTTGACCGCGTAAGGCACTGACGTAATTGTATGGCGCGGCGACAAAATGTTGTATGGGTCGGGGCTGCCGTCTGCCCGCACGCCGATTTCCAGATAACGGTTTGAACCATCAAAGCTCGCCGCGCCGAAATCGAGCGAAACGGCAAACACACCGTTTGTCACGGTCGCCGGAATGTCAGTCAAAGTTT
>JBGTMR010000036.1:0-17092 GCA_041743485.1 Pyrinomonadaceae bacterium | reverse complement strand
ATACTCGGCTATGCGAGTGCGGACATCGTGCAAATCAACATTGGCTTTCCGCAGGGACATGTCGGTTTTACCGTAATCCTAACCCGTTTATTCCCCGATGTTATTGTGTGAAGTTTCGAGCCGCAGAGTAGCAGCCGAACGCTCCGCTTCATCGGGGGCGCGAAAGGAACAAACTATGAAAGAAACAGAAACCATGAAAGCCGATGTGTCGCCCTCCGATGCAAGCGGTTGTTCGGGGGCGGACGTTGATGTTGCGCGGAGCGTTGCAGGAATGATTTGCAAGTGGTGCGATGAAGCGCCGTTGGAATTATTTGCAAGTCATCGGGGCTTCCACGTCGGCTGCTCGGCTATGTTTTCCTCTTGCCCGGACACAACGGGTGCGTGTCGCACGGCGCAAGAGGCTTTCGATTTTGCTAAGGTCGCATTTGAGTAAGCAGCCGAACGCTGGACTTCAGCGACGACCCGCCCCACGCAACTACAAACATGAGAACGTCGCGGGCGGGGAGTTCGCTGCAAGGACTTGTTGGATTGCGCCCTCATCGTAGCCACGCAACCTTCGCCATCTGACTTGCGCCGGAACCACGGAAGCGCGGCGGCGGTCTGAAGAACACCACTCTCTCCTAAGGGGAGCCGCCGCGCGCCGTCGAACGGCGATACCTTCTTCGGCTTTAGTCTTTGCTTGGCATCTTGGTTTTATGCGGAAGCAATCCAACAATAATTAGACCGCTAACCGTAATTGTGGGCGTGTCAGCGTGTCATGCGGCAACTTATACCACGCCAAAAAATCAAAAGGGGAAGCCGATAAGCCTCGCCCTCTTTCGTCTTTTGGCGCATCCCATCCATTGAGCAGTGAAGCGTTCTGGGTGCGCCCGCACATGACGAGCAGGTTATTCCATTGTGGGTTAGAGTGGTTACTACACCCAGATACAAAAGACAAAGAGAACGAGGGCGGCGTGAATATCGAAAACTTAGCTAAGCGTTTGGAGTCCGTTGACCGCGTCCAGGCACGGCATTTTTCTAACCTAACAGGTACGGCGCGTGCAATTGCCACAGAAGGAATCACGCGACATTTGAGGGCGTGTGATAAGCGCGCTGTCAATCCTGACACTTCCGCGTTACGGGAGATTATTGATGATGCGCTTCGTGGGC
This sequence comes from Pyrinomonadaceae bacterium, assembly GCA_041743485.1. Taxonomy (GTDB): domain Bacteria; phylum Acidobacteriota; class Blastocatellia; order Pyrinomonadales; family Pyrinomonadaceae; genus JANDLT01. Next base: position 15,943 of record JBGTMR010000036.1, on the reverse strand, counting down.
GGCGAGTCTATGCTGAGACTGGTTATGAAGTGGAAGGTGGCATAACACTGGAAGAGCGAAAGGCATCGAGGAATGTGAGGCGGGCAAAGGGTAAGGATGAACAGGAAAGCGGAGAGGTGGAGGTGAATATTGACGCCTAACGGTTATTAAACCCATATCTTCTAGCGATTGCTTCAATGGCTTTCACCTGTTGCCACCTTCCGAAATAATGCGGCGGTTGGTGATTGGTGAAAACTTCATTATTCAACGACTCTTCTATAATTAGCTCGGACGGCTAAATCTTCCTCACCTTCCGGCGAGATGTTATACATTGCGATTTGCAGACCCTCTTCAGGCACACTGATAACAATCCGCCAGCCCCAATCGGGATGATTCGGAACCTCGTATGTGCCGCGCAAATCAATCGCTCCCTGCTCGTCAATAGTTCCCGATAAAGCCAACGGTTTCACGCCTGAATGCCACGAATCAACCCACATCGCATTGACGATTTCCTTTTCCACATCGCAATTGACGAGCAACAAGCCTTCGTGCGAAACCGTCTCGTGACTCCACTTGTAATCGAAAGTCAGAAACTTTTCTCTAACTACCTGCGCTATCGTCAATTCGCTTGGTGAACAATACTCCGGTGGATTCATCCAGCTTAGGCGCAACATGTTATCGCCCGTCCAAACCCCGATTAAATTATCTTTAATTTTATCTAAACTCATCCGGTGCGGTTCTCCTTGTCAATCTTAGTGTGCAAAGTGCTGGTCTTAGGGTTAGACAGAGACGCGAAGCATCTCAACGCTCACTAACCTACTCACTTCTTTCCGCCTTGCGAATTACGCTTCTGGATTGCCCGCAACTGCCCACCGAAGATGTTGGCGGGAACTAACAGAATCAAGAACATGACGTGAAACCACAGCGGCGCGGTGTCATAGAATTTAATGTAGGACTATCTCACTTTTTCAAAATGTAGCCTGAGTTATTGCTAAAAGCGTTCTGTTCACAGACACAAATCGGTCAGATTGAGTTAAAGCGAGATAGTCCTATGAATAAGAAAATCGAACTGAATAATTCTAAAAAGGAATCATCACAGCATGAGCGAACCGAAGCAGCGGAAACAATCCGTAAAGGCATGGAAATCTTTAGCGCGGAGAGGGCAGATTGGCGCGTGAAGCTTTAGAGAAATTGCGGCAAAAGTTGAACACAGCACACCAAATTAACATTGAAGTTGGTATCAATAGTTGATACTGTGGTTCAAATGAATAAGAAGCACCGAAAGACGTTAGCGGCAGTTTTTGAAGACCCGGTTAAGTCCAGCATCGCGTGGAGTGACATTGAGCGACTGCTAACAGCTTTGAGTGCAGAGATCAGTGAAGGTAGCGGTTCGAGGGTAAGAATTGCTTTGAACGGAGTGCGGGCAGTTTTCCACCGCCCGCACCCGCAGAAAGAAACAAATAAGGGCGCGGTAGTCTCAATGCAACGCTTTTTGATTGAGGCAGGAATAACGCCGGAGGAAGAAGAACTATGAAGTACAAGGGCTATGAAGGAGCGGTTAAGTTTGATGAGGAAGCCAGCATCTTTTACGGCGAAGTAATCAACACGCGCGACGTGATTACTTTTCAAGGGACATCGGTAGATGAACTGAAGCAAGCGTTCGAGGAGTCGGTTGACGACTACTTGGCTTTTTGTGCGGAGCGCGGCGAAGAACCGGATAAGCCGTTTTCTGGAAACCTCGTAATCAGGATTGCGCCCGAACTGCACAGGACATTGTACGTTGATGCAAAAAGAGAAGGTAAGAGCCTAAACAGTTTGATTGAGCATCGGCTTTCGAGCCAGCTTTAGAGCGCATAGATTGGGGAGACGAACCTACCGCTTTGGGGAGATGATTTTAGGTCTAAATGATGTGTTTAAGTAGTTTATCTGATCCTGACTATTAGACTTATAGACTATTCTAATCTCGACTTTATCCATTTTGAAAACATGGAACGTAAATAAAACACTTAGCGTCCCGATTTTTCGCCGGACTTGTTGAATGTCCGTCAAAAAGCGGACATTCAACAAGTCGAGTATTGAAAACAAAAGGCTTACACCGTCGGCATGTTTGTGTTCTAAAAACGGATAAAGTCGAGCTGAGATAAGGATTAAGATTCTTTTTCGCCTTTGCCCTGCGTGATAGTCAGTACGCGATTGATGTTCGTGCCGATGTTGAAGCTTTCGGTTGTGCCGTTTGACCAGTTGATTTCGAGTTTGTTTATTTTCAACGTCGCTCCCAAGCCGATGTGCAAGCGCGCGTCGTTTTGCGAAGCGTAGCCCGCGCCGCTGATAACGTCCCGGCGTTGGCGCAAGATGCTTCCGTCGGCGTTGGCGGTCGTGATGAAAGCGGTGCTGCCCGTCGCGTCTTTCGGGGTACGCTTTGCCGTGTCACCGACGAGACGCAAGGTTAGCCAATTGCCCGTCGGGGTGGCGACGTTGCGAAGCACGACGGGCGGCGCGCCGATATTATTGACGACGGCATCGAGTCGCCCGTCGTTGTCCAAGGCACCGATTGCCAACCCGCGCGCCGGAAGGCTCAAGCTTAAACCGCTTCCCGGTGCCGCTCCGACGCGCTCGAATTTCCCTGTTCTTAAATTGCGGAACAGCAACATCTGTTGCGCGTAGGATGTTCCCCATTGGTGATCGTCAACGCCCGGATAAACGTGACCGTTGGCGATAAGCACGTCCTGCCAGCCGTCGTTGTCGTAATCGAGAAACGACGTTCCCCAACCGAGTTGCGGGATGGTTGTTTCGCCGAATCCGGCTTGGTATGTGAGGTCTGTAAAGTTACCGTCGCCGTCATTGTGATAAAGCGTGTTGGTATCGTCGGAAAAATTGGTGACGTAGAAATCTATGCGGCTGTCATTGTCGTAATCGCCCACGCCCAAACCCATACCGGCTTGTTCGCGTCCGTTCTCATTCAATGCGACGCCGGACGCATAACCGTTTTCTTCAAATGTGCCGTCGCCTTTGTTGATATAGAGTTGCTTCGGCGTCGAATCGTTGACGACGATAAGGTCAAGTAAATCATCATCGTTAACGCGGACGAAGGCGGACGAAAAACCGTAGTAACCTTCAGGGTCGGTGACGCCCGCCTTGACGGTTACGTCTTCAAACGTGCCGTCGGCTTTTTGATGATAAAGCGTATCGCCTTCGCCTTTCAGACCTCTGGGTCCGCACATTACGGGGATGCCGCGAAACTGGCAATTTCCCGCCGTACCTGATTTATTTGCGTCGGCGGGACTCGGCGGCAAGTTGTTGATGTCGAGTTGAACGTAGCCGGGAACGAATAAATCAAGTCGCCCGTCCGCGTCGTAATCTCCGAAAGTCGCCCCCGTACTCCAACCTTTGCGCGCGACGCCAAGCTTTTCGGCAACATCCGTGAAAGTCCCGTCGCCGTTGTTGCGGTAGAGCCGCGAAACGCCGTAGTTGCCGACGTAGATGTCGGGGTCGCCGTCGTTGTCGTAATCGCCCGTACAAACGCCCATGCCCCAACGCTCGTTGGCGACGCCCGCTTTTGCCGTCACGTCTTCAAATTTCCAGTCACCGAGATTGCGATACAGCGCGGCGCGCGGCGGGCTTCCTTTGCCGCGTAAAACATCGAGTGTCGAACCGTTCAGCAAGTACACGTCTTGTTTGCCGTCGCCGTCATAATCGAAAATCGCCACACCGCCGGAAGTGGTTTCGATGATGTAGTTTTTGTCTGCACTACCGGAGATGTGCCGGAAGGCGGCGAGTGCGGTGCGCTCTGTCATGTCCTGAAAAACGACGGGGGCTTTCGGGTCGAAGATGCCGGTCGTGCGTCGCGTCGTATAGGTGCGGGCTTCGCCGGTCGAAGACGTGTTTGAAGAACTGCTTCCGCCCATACCCTGTATTGGAGCGGCGGTTTGCGCGAATGAAGAAGCGAGACAAACGAAAATGACGGTCAGGCACGCGGTCGTGCGGGACAGACATTTACTTGCAAAGTAGAAACTGAACATGAAGGTATTGTGCTTTCGAGTATTACCGTCGAGTATAGCTTTCAGAAGTTAAGTTTAGGGCGTTAAGTTTAGGTTGTGTTGGCATTTGATAAATTGCCGCTAGCTTCAGCTAGTGGCAAGCATCAACATAAGGCTTGTGGCTTTAGCCAAACAAACAGCACACAGTTCCTCTTCAGCTTTAGCTAAAGCACATCGGAATATGAAATTTGGCTAAAGCCGATTGCTTGCCTGATTGTTGCCCACTAGCTAAAGCTAGTGGCAATTTTCCAAAAATTAAATATCAACAGAGCATAGCGACTTGGATGCAAGATAGCGCGTGATAAAACTCCGCGACTACTTTTTGCTTGACGCTGTTTTTACCAGAGGCGCCGCCATGAACAAAATTCTCTCGAATTGTACTTGGATATGAATACCCCTAAAACGCTTTACATTTCGTTCGCAGTCGCGGCGGTTGGATGCATCGTGCTGGCGGGCTGGCTGTTCGACATCGGTTTGCTGCGAAGCGTCGCGCCGGGATTGCCGGAGATGGTGATAAATACGGCTCTCGGTTTTCTGTTGTGCGGAGCATCGTTGTATTTCGCCTGTCGGTCGGATGCGCGCGGCGGTATGAGTGATAAGCGTGTGTCGCAAGTTCTCGCTTTGATTGTCCTCGCGCTTGGCAGTTTGACGGTCGGTGAATACTTGTTGGCGATGGACTTCGGGATTGACCGTTGGTTGATGCGCGTCGGTGGTGTGAACGGCGCGGAGGATTTACCGGGTCGCATGTCGCCGCACACGGCGTTTAATTTCCTGCTTGCCGGATGCGCTCTGCTGGTATCGATTGTAAAAGTGCGCGGCGGCATTCGTCCGGCGGAACTGCTCGCGGTAATGTGCGGCATGGTGTCGCTGCTCGCCCTCGTCGGCTACGTTTATAGCGTCGCGTTTCTCTATCGCATTTCGCCACAAACCGGAATGGCACTGCATACGGCGGCGACGTTTCTTTTACTTTCAATCGGAATTTTAACTCTTCATCCGAAAGCGGGTTTGATGCGCGTGGTGACGAATGACGATTTGAGCGGCACGATTGCGCGCCGTTTGTTGGCGGCGTCCATTGCGATTCCATTGCTGCTCGGATGGTTGACGATGACGGGGCAGAGGGCGCAACTTTTCGACGCCGCGATGTCGTCGTCTTTGCTTGTGGTGGGCAACATCATCGTGCTTTCGACTTTGGTTTGGACGAGTGCGCGCACGCTCGACCGCGTGGATACACGACGCCGTATCGCGGAAGCGGCGCGCGGCAAACTTCTCAATCGCGTCGTCGGGGCGCAGGAAGACGAACGCCGTCGCATCGCCCGCGAACTGCATGACCAGATGGGTCAGCATCTCGCCGCGCTCTCGCTTCAGTTGGAACTTCATCAAACGGTTTTGAAAAACGACGGGCTTGATAAACCACTTCAATCCGCAATGATAAACGATGAGGATGGTCACAATTCCACGCCGCATCACCACACCGCGCATCTCGCGCAAGTCATGGAATTAGCGCGGCGTTTGTCGAATGAAGTCCACGCCCTCGCGTGGGAGTTGCGCCCGCCGGAACTAGACCATTTAGGATTACAAGCCGCACTCTCGCGTTACGTCGAAGGATGGTCGCAACGCGCGAATGTGAAAGCTGATTTAGTGTGTACCGGATTCGCGGATAAGCGTCTGAACGCGCAAGCGGAAGTCGCGCTCTATCGCATCGCGCAGGAAGCTTTGACGAATGTTCTCAAACACGCGCACGCCGCAAGCGTCAGTCTTGTGCTTGAACAGACGACGGCGGAAGTCGTGATGCTCATCGAAGACGACGGGTGCGGCTTCGATACGGAAGCTTCCGGTGAGGCTTCAAACGCGGAACAGGGTTTGGGTTTGCTCGGAATGCGTGAACGCGCCGAACTCGGCGGCGGAAAACTCAACATCGAATCCGTATCGGGTGTTGGTACGACACTCGTCGTCCGTTTGCCGTTGGCAACACAAGAAATTAGAGGCGGCGATGGGCATGAATAAGTTGCGCGTGATACTTGTTGACGACCATGCGGTGATACGCGAAGGACTCGTTTCACTGATTGACGCGCAAAGCGATATGCAAGTTATCGCGCAAGCGGGCGACGGGCGCGAAGGAATCGAGCAAGCCCGCCTGTTGCGCCCCGATGTCGTGGTGATGGATGTTTCGATGCCGGAAATGAACGGCATCGAAGCAACGCGCATCATCAAACGCGAACTCGCGGAGACACGCATTCTGGCTTTGACGGCTTATGACAATCCGGTTTATATGCGCCAACTCGCGGAAGCGGGAGCGACGGGTTACGTCTTAAAACGGAGCGCGGCGCAAGAAGTCATCGGAGCGATTCGCGCCGTCGCATCGGGAGCGAACTACTTCGACCGTGCGATGATGAACGAATCCAATGCGGTCGGCTCTTTCAACGCAAAGCGTTTGCGCGGCGAAATCAAAAGCGGCGAAATCACAGACCGTGAACAGGAGGTTCTACTTTTGACCGCGCACGGATACACGAACAAGGAAATCGCGGAACGCCTTTACATCAGCGTCAAAACCGTTGAGACACACAAATCGAATGTGATGGCGAAACTGAATTTGAAGAATCGCGCCGACGCCGTGCGCTATGCCTTGCATCAAGGTTGGCTGCGCGATTCCTAAAAAGCCCGTCCCGACGATTCAGGGAAAACCACTATGTACACACCCCTTACGCTCCTGCCATAAAGTTCCCGCCAAAAATCTTCTCCGGTGTTCGCAAAGTTTGATGACGTTCATCAGCGATGCTTTCACCGGCAATCAAATTATCAATCCAGACTTCTCAAGCATCCCGCCTCCGCACAAGCTTATTGCAGTGTGACGAAAGGGCATCGGGTTTCATGCGTATCATGCTTAATCGTAAATCAAACAATCCAGCCGCGCCTTTCAGCTTTCCCGCTTTTATCGTCAAAATTTCCATCCTCGTTTCGTGCTTCGGAACGCCTTTGATGTTCGCCCGTCACGGCGTGGTCAACGCGCAAGTCGAGAGCAACTCCGCCGCACCGCATGTCAAGTCTGCCGCTTATGAATGGCTCGATGTCGCGCTCGAAGCGACGGCGCGTGAACACGACCGCGTTGCGCCGCGTCCGACCGTCGGCTCGCGGATGCTGATGATTATCACGACCGCGATGTATGACGCTTGGGCGGCTTACGACGATAAAGCGGTCGGCACGAGATTAGGCGATAAACTGCGCCGTCCTAAGTCGGAGCGCACCGAAGCTAATAAACGCGCGGCAATCGCTTACGCGACTTACCGCGCGATGCTCGACGTTTATGCCGAAGATAAGGTTTGGCTTGATGAACAGATGCGGAAGCGCGGATTCGACCCGAACGACAATACGAACGACATCACCAAACCGCAGGGCATCGGCAATGTCGCGGCGGCGGCGGTTATCGAATACCGGCACACGGACGGCGCGAATCAACTCGGTGACGAATCCGGCTCGAACGGCAAACCGTATTCGGATTACACGTTTTATAAACCCGTCAATCCGTGGAACAAAATCATTGACCCGGACTGCTGGCAACCGATTGAGTTCACCCTCGCCGATAATAAAAAAGCCACGCCCGGTTTTCTCACGCCGCACTGGTATCGCGTCAAACCTTTTGCTTTGGAACGAGCCGATCAATTTCGCCCGCCGCCGCCGCCGAAAGTCGGTTCGGAATTGTTGAAGAAAGAAGTTGACGAAGTTTTAATGTACAACGCGAGTCTGACGCTTGAACAAAAAGCGATTGTCGAATTTATGCGCGATGGACCACGTTCGACCGGACAATCCGGTCACTGGCTGAAATTCGCGCAAGCCGTTTCCGTGCGCGACAAACACGACGTTGATAAAGACGTGAAAATGTTTTTTGCAATCGGCGTGACGGCGTTCGACGCTTTTATCGCGGCGTGGGAAGCCAAGCGTTATTACGATTCATCGCGCCCGTGGACGCTCATCCGGCACTACTACAAAGACAAAACCGTGCGCGGATGGGGCGGTTCGGGCAAAGGCGTGACGACGGTGCGTGCCGAAGATTGGCATCCGTATTCACCTCTCTCGTTTATCACGCCGCCGTTTCCCGGTTATGTGTCCGGTCACAGCACGGTCAGCGCGGCGGCGGCGAAAGCTTTGGAGCTTTTCACCGGCAGCGATTACTTCGGCGCGACCGACACGCGCCACGCCGGAGAATTAACCGAACCGGGCATTTCATGTGAAGTCAAACAAAGTTACGACGGCAAACCCGGCGCGGGAATCACGGGCGACGGAACGGTTACCCTGAAACTGCCGACCTTCAGCGCGACGGCGGAGATGGCTGGAATCTCGCGCGTGATGGGCGGCTATCACATTCAAGCCGATAACGTCGCCGGACTGGAACTCGGTCGCAAAGTCGCGGTTTATGTGTTCCCTAAAATCCAAAACTATTTCGACGGCACGGCGGGCGATGCGAACAAAGCGGTCAATCCGGTAATTGTTGCCGATTCAAAAATCAATCGTGTGCATTAACTCACTATCGCATCATGAAAACAGTTGTTGAAGGTTTAGGGAATCCGCGTAGTCTTCATCACTAATTCCCTTTTGGTGTAACCTATCGTCTCCTACAAACACATTCGGACAAGGGAGAAGCGATGCACCTGACAGGATTACACCACGTCACGGCGGTGACGGCGGACGCGCGGGCGAATCTCGGTTTTTATACCGGCACACTCGGAATGCGGCTGGTCAAAAAGACGGTCAATCAAGACGACGTTTCCGCGTACCACCTGTTTTACGCCGATGCTAAAGGGAGTCCCGGCACGGAACTGACGTTCTTCGATTGGGAATTCGCCGCCCGGCGTCGTCACGGCGCAGAGACGATTTCGGAAATCGGTTTGCGCGTTCCCGACGCCGATGCCCTGCGTTGGTGGAGCGAAAGATTTGCCGAACACGTGGTCGAACACGGCATCACGCATGAGCGCAATAATCGTTTGTGCTTGCCGTTTAGTGACGCGGAAGGTCAACGCTTAATACTCGTCGTCGATGACGTGAGGGAAGACGATGAAGCGGAAGCGGCGCGGGACGAAGCGGCGTGGCATGACGGCACCGTCCCGGCAGAGTTTGCGATACGCGGTTTGAGCCACGTCACGCTGACCGTCAACCGCCTTGAACCGACGAGGGATGAACTGACCGCGATTCTCGGCTTTCGACAGGTAGGCTCATACGCGATGCCCGCGACTGATGACGGCGACGGTGATGGTAAGGGAGCGCATGACATCTTCGTGTTTGCGATTGGAGCGGGCGGCACGGGGGCGGAAGTTCATGTCGCGGCACGCCCCCGTTTGCCGCGCGGAACGGCGGGTAGGGGCGGCGTGCATCACGTCGCGTTTCGCACGCCCGACGACCATCAGCATCGTCAGTGGCAACATCGTTTGAGAGAAGCCGGAGTCGGCGTCACGCCCGTGATTGACCGCTTCTATTTTCGTTCGCTTTACTTCCGCGAACCGGGCGGCGTGCTGTTCGAGATTGCGACCGACGGACCCGGCTTTGCGACCGATGAACCGATGGAACATCTCGGTGAAAGATTGTCGCTCCCGCCGTTCCTCGAACCGAACCGCGCACGCATCGAAGCCAACTTGAAACCCCTGTCGTCTCCCTCGCGTGATGACATCAATCACGTCATGCACACCGACGCCACACATAACGACGAAGGGCAAACGGGATGAACGACAACGCAACTTCATCGCCCACCGAATTTACTGTTTTTGAAAAACCATAACGGCTTCGCGCGGAATACTGACGCAGATTTTTTCATTCACGGCAATTATCAGTTGCGTTTCGTTACGCACATCCGAGATTAGGTCAATCGTTAATAAATCGCCTGACACAAACCGCACGGTGTATGTGATGCGCGCTCCGAAATCAACAACCGACTCGACCGTTGCGCTCATAAGATTTTCAGTCTCATCACCCGTCAAGCTACGCTCCGAAGCTGTGACGATGCGAACCTGTGCCGGATGAATGGCAAGCCACACGGCTTCGTCTTTACTGTTCGTGAGCGGACTGTGCGGCGTGCCGTTTAAGCGTCCGAGAGCGGTATCACAACCGACACTGTTGTCCGCGTCGGTTGATGTCGCATGGCGCGTGCCTTCGACGACGAGCCAACCGAAGAAACGCGCGACGGCGGGCGTGGCGGGCGTCAGGTACAAGTCACGCGGTTCACCCGTTTGTAATAATCGCCCGTTGTCAAGGAAAGCGATGCGCGCGGCGAGCGTCGCGGCTTCGTGCTGGTCATGCGTGACAAAAATCGTCGTGATGTGCGATTCGCGTTGCAAGCGAGACACGAGCGCGCGCATCTCTGCACGCAACGCGGCATCGAGAGCGGAAAACGGTTCGTCCAAAAGCAGTACGCGCGGGCGTGTGACGAGAGCGCGGGCGAGGGCGATGCGCTGTTCCTGCCCGCCCGATAGTTCGGATGAACGACGCGACCCGTAACCTTCGAGTTGCACCGCCCGTAAAGCTTCAGCGACGCGCGCCTTAGTTTCGCTTTTCGAGATGCCGCGCATCTTCAAACCGAACGCGATATTGTCGAAGACGTTGAGATATGGAAACAGCAAAGGCTTTTGAAACACGACGCCGACGCCGCGCCGTTGCGTCGGAACGTCGGTGAAATTCTCTCCACCGAAAAACACCGCCCCGCGTGTCGGTTGAAGCAGTCCGGCGACGATTTTAAGCAAAGTTGTTTTCCCGCATCCCGAACGTCCGAGCAGTGCGACGAGTTCACCCGCGCGCACCTCAAGCGTCACGTCTTCCAGCACGCTTTGCGCTTCGTAAGCCGCCGCGATGTTTTGCAAACGCAAGGCGATGGATGTCATGCGATGTTAATAATCTAGGACTTTCTCGTTTGTCGTTTTTCTTTGGCTTTTGTCTTTTCTTAATTTGAAATTTCAGATTTGAAATCCTAAATTTGAGAAAGCCTTATAACCATGTCGTTTTAGCGGCGCAGGACGTTTGCCTCCCAATCGCGCTCGAAGCGTTCGAGATATTCAGCGTCGGCTTCCCGCAAGCGATGCGCGTTTAAGACTTCGGCGGGAAGCGTCGCCTCGCCGCGCGGCAACGCTTCGACAAGTTTTCGTTCATCTTCGTTCAGCTTTTCCATTGACAAAGGAAACACGCCGCCGAGCGTTCGCGTTTGTTCGAGATGATGCGCGGGCGACATGAGGTGATTGATGACGACGAGCGCGCCCGCCGTGTTTCGGTGATTAAAAGGGATGGCGAGAAAGTTATAGTTGCCGATTGTTCCCCCGTCAAAAACGAACGTGCGAACGCTTGGCGGATACTGCCCACGCTGTATTTTGTCGGATGCGAAACTCGCCCCGTAAGCGAACGCGAAATCAATTTCGTTATTGACAAACAGGCGGTCAAGTTCCTTCGTGGTCGCGGGATAAGTTGCGCCTTCCCGCCACAGGTAAGGTTTGATGTCGTTGAGATAATCAATCGCTTGGGCGGAAGCCCGACGGTAAAGCCCTTCGTCGAAGGTGTCTCGAAAGTCTTTGTTATCTTCATCGGCGAAATGAAAAAGTATGTGGCGCGTAAAGACCGAGCCGGTGAAATCGGGCGGGGCGATGTATGTGAACCTGCCGGGATGCGACTTTATCCATTCGCGCAACAGTTCGATTGAGCCGGGCGGTTCGGCGAAACGCGCGGTGTCGTAAGCGAGTACAAATTGGGCTTGCTGCCAAGGTGCTTCAAAGCCTTCGATAGGTGTGCCGAAGTCGCGCGCTCTCGCTTCTTCATCGTAATACCTGATGTTCGGCAAGCGTTCGGCAAAGCTTCCCCACAACAAATCACCCTGCTTCGCGGTGCGAAAGTTTTCGCCGTTAATCCAAATCATATCCACCGCCCCGCCCGTCGTTTTGCCCGCGCCTTTTTCGTTGAGCAGACGGTTGATGACTTCGGCGGTGTCGCTCAGAGGCGTGAGATTTAGCGTGATGTCGTATTGGTCTTTCAAGGTGCGGGCGACCTGTTCGCGGTAGTAGCGATTACGCGCATCATCGCCCGCCCACATCGCAAAGTTGACGGTTGTGCCGCGTGCGCGTTTCGTCACTTCATCCCAGTTCATCGCGGCGAATTGTTCCGGCGTGAGTATCGTCGGGTTGTTCGTCGCGGGCGTTGAAGCGCACGCGACGAGCAACCACACGGCGAACACAACGCACATCAAGCGCGCGGTGAAGCGTGAATAAAGGAAGCCTGAAAAAAGTGTGTGAATAAGGTTAAATACTTTTTGAAGCATCGTGTTTGATGAAACGGGCGACGACGATAAAAACTAAAAGCGTCGGCAGCAGAAAGACGAGCGAGAGGGCGGATGTCGTCGCTTCGTCTCCCGCCCTTTGAAAACCGACGAGGATAAGCGGCAAGGTGATGACTTGATTGCCGCCGATGATGAGCGTCGTCAAGTATTGACTCCACGAAATCAGAAACGCGAACGCGGCGGCGACTGCCAGTGATGGCGCGACGGCGGGCAGGGTGACGTATCGCCACACGTTGAAACGGTTTGCGCCGAGCGTGCGGGCTTGGGCTTCGATGTCCGTCTCGAAATTAGCGAAACCGCTTGCCAGCATTAACGTCGCGTAAGGCACGCACGGAATCAGATGTACCAGCACGACGCCCGCGATTGAGTCCGTCAAATCGAACCGCAAGAAAAGATTATGCACGCCCATTGTCGCGGCAAGTGGCGGCGCGATGACGGGCAGCATCAACAGGAAAATTATCAGGCGTTTGCCCTTGAACTCGCATAACGCGAGAACACGGGCGGCGGGCAGTGCGACAAGCACGGAGAGAATCGTGACGATGAGCGCGACGGCGAGACTCATCCACAGTGCGGTGGTGACGCCCGACGAACTTGACGCGACGTACTCCCACGCGCGCAATGAGAACTCTCGCGGCGCAAACGCGGGAAAGTACCAGTGACGCGCGAACGACGCGACGATGAGGAACACAATCGGTATCACGGTCACACACGCGAGGGCGGCGACGGTGAAAATTGTGCCGGTGTCGGTGAGGTGAAACCGCCGCATGGTGACGGGTTGTGCGCGGCGTTGCGTGTATCGGTGTGCGGTTGTCATCGCCATCATTCAACTTGTCGTCGGAGCTTATAGAAAAGTCGTCGGACTATCGAGACGGACAAGCACGCGCGCCAGCCGCATGTAAAAATAAACGAGCAGACTTGAGATGATTGCGAGACAGACCGCGACGGCAATCGCGTCGGGGCGTTCGCTTAAATTCACGCTTAAAAACCGCCGTTGCGCGACGACGGACAGCATCGCCGGATAGGTGCGCCCTAAAAGAAACGGAATCTCGAACGCCCCGAAGATGAACGCGAAGACAAGCAACGCGGATGAAACGACGGCGGGCGCGGCGAGCGGCAAGGTGACGTAACGCAAGAGTTGCCAACGGTTCGCGCCGAGCGTGCGGGCGACAAGTTCGTATTCATCCTTAGCGCGAACGAGAACGGCGAGCGTCATTAAAGTTATGAACGGCGTTTCCTTGATGACGTAAGCCGCGATGATGCCGAAGCCGTAAGCGTCGGCGGTCAACGCGGGAAATTCGGCGGGAGTGTTGATGATACCGAACGCGAAAGCGAGACGGGCAATCAGTCCGCTTGAGGCGATGAGGTTGATAAGCACGACGCCGATAACGATGTGCGGCATCGCCAGAGGGATTTGAAGTAAGACACTTGCGAACCGACTGCGAGAGGCGACTTCGCGCAGAGAGACGGCGCACATCAAACCCAACGCGGCGGAGATAATCGTGGCGATGCTTGAGAGGGCGAAGGTCAAAAACAGTGAGCGGTGAAACTCTTCATCGTGGATGAGTGCGGCGTAGTGTTTGAGCGTGAAAGCATTTTCCCCAATCGCCGCGAAGTAACCGAGACTCTGCACGAGGGCGAGCAGCAAGCCGCCGATGAACAAGCCGCCGATGACTATCAGCGCGGGAGCGAGCATGAGAGCGACGCGGAAACGCGAATAACGAATCACGATAAACACCACTCTCGCATGATTTCAAATACCATTTTCCGGCGCGCCTTTGTAAATCGGCAACTCCGAAAGCTTGTGCGTACAGACGAGACACGGGTGGACTTGATAGCGTTCGGCGGCGGGTTCAAGCACATCGTCAATCCAGTCAAGGAAGTTTTGAAAACGATGCGCGACAATCTCGCTTGATTCACCGATTGAACCTAAATCGAAATGCGGCGCGCTCGATTCGACCGCGAAGGGACACGCATGATGGCGTCCGTCCGTACCGACGACGGGACGGCATCGCGGGCAGAGACGGAAGCCGCGCGCTTCGATTTGGTTCGCGGTTTCGGTGTTCATTTCGCCCGCTTCGATTTTCTTGTCAAACGATGTGTGCATACGCTCGACGATGTGGTCTTGCCCGACCGCCGCGACGAAATCCGCACCGCGCCCGAAAGGGAAAACTCCGGCGTGCGACGAATAGATGCGGTTGGGATTGAGGGCGGCATACGCGGCGAGCGTCTCCAGAGCTTTCGCCGGAATCGGTTCGGCATCTTCGCCGTGCAAGATTGAATAGTTCAAGACGACATCGGTTTTCGCATCGGCTTCGAGCAGGCGGACGATACGGTCAGCCAGTACGCCGTTGGTGAAAATCGTGAGCCAACCGACAAAGCCGTGTTCGCGCAAATAAGCGAACGCCCACAGCATGTTTTCAACATCAATCGTCGGTTCGCCGCCGTAAAACTTTATCGTCGCGTCCACCGGCACAAGCCCCAGCGCGGCATCAAGAGTTTCGGCGGTCAAGGGTTTGTACCAACCGTCGGGACGCCCGGAGACGATGCAGAAATCGCATTGCCGATTGCACTTCGAGCCGGTGTAAAGATGAAGGTCGGAGAACTGCTTCATCGTCACGCGGTCGTATTTTTCGTGGTCGCTAAACAGGGGAAACAACCATTGAGCGGGTTGCGGCATTGTGTTACCTCAAAAATTAGTTTCTCAATATCCGACTTTGATTGCGAACTGTATAACACGCGGGGCGGTTGAGTTGCTGACGTAACGCCCGAAGGCGGGACTCGAAAGGGTGCTGACGGGAAAGTTGAAGTTCGGATGATTGAAGATGTTAAAGAACTCGGCGCGAAGTTGCACGTTGCCCGCTTCGCCGAAGGGTGTGAAGCGAATGGTGCGGAGTATGCCGAAGTCTGTATTGAAGTAATCGTCGCCGCGCAAAGTGTTGCGTCCGACGTTGCCCAATGTGCCGGAAGTGGGAAGCGTGAATGCCGCCGGATTGAACGCGAATCCGGCGGGAATGTCGGTGTATGGGTCGCGTGTGAGATTCGGGCGACGGTTAGAAATTTGCGTCCCCAAGACTCGAATCGAACCATCGGGATTTAAGACATTGCCGTCGAATGAGCCGACGGTGACGGTGAACGGCTGACCGGATTGGGCGGTCGTAATCAGGTTGATTTGAAAGTCGCTGATGAGGGCGGACAAGATGCCATTGTCGTTGATGAAGCGTTGGTTGCGTCCGATGGGTAAAGCGTAAATCGCGCTCAAGACGAAGCGGTGTTTGATGTCGAAATTCGAGACGGCGCGTTGCGCTTGGAGGTTGTAAGAATCCTGCGCGCGGTCGTCCGCGCCCGTGCCGATGCCGCTCACGTCGTCAATGGATTTGCCGAAAGTGTAACTTGCGAGAAACGATGTCCCGCGAGTTAAGCGTAGTTCGAGACGCGACTGCAAAGCGTGATAGGTGGATTGCCCGTTGTATTGTTGTTGAATGATGTCGTTGGCGAAGCGCGCGGCGACGGGAACATTCGGGTTATTGAACGGACGCGAACCGACGATGAAAGTGGTCGCGGCGGGACTGTTCGCGGCGACGACTTGGTTGATGTTGACGGGACGCGAGGCGTTGAGTCCGCGCCGCCCGAC
>JBGTMR010000035.1:0-5572 GCA_041743485.1 Pyrinomonadaceae bacterium | reverse complement strand
TCGCGTCTGCTCGCCGATTCTTACACGCTCTACCTGACCACACACAACTTTCACTGGAACGTGACGGGTCCGATGTTTCAAACCCTGCACGTCATGTTCGAGCAGCAGTACACCGAACTTGCGACCGCGATTGACACCATCGCCGAACGCATACGCGCACTCGGCTATCCCGCCCCCGCGACGTTCGTTGAATTTCAACGCTTAACTTCCATTCAACAACCGGAAGGCGTGCCGTCGGCGGACGAGATGATTCGTGTTCTCGTTGACAGTCATCAAACCTGCGTCCGCACATCGCGCTCGCTCTTTCCTCATGTCACAGAAGCCCACGACGAACCGACCGCCGATATGGTGACGGAACGTATGCAAGTCCACGAGAAAACCGCGTGGATGCTGCGAAGTCTTCTCGCGCATACCGAGACGCCGCAAGGCGCATAGAGCGAGTTTTACATGAACACGAAAACCACGAAGGGAACACTCTCATTAAGAATGTTCCCTTCGTGGCTTTCGTGTTTTCGATGCCCGCTTTAACTTCTCAACAAAGCGTTGAAACCGGCTTGCACAAAATCAACATCCGCCGTCAATGCGTCCGTCACGCCTTCGCGCCGCATCACGATAAACGAAACGCAATCAACCAAGCCCCAAGTTTTGTCGGTGTATTTCGCGTATAAGTCGAACGCTTCACGCAGTAAATCTTCGTCAACGTAAATAACCTTGATTTCCTTCGACTCGATGAAACTGCGTATGACTTCCGCCGCCCGCGCTTTGTCACGCCGCGCGAGAGAATTACCGACTTCAAGCAGAATCGCGCTCGTCGTAACCACAGGTTGTTCGTCGTAAAGCAATGCGAATGTTTTTGCCTTCTCGTGCAGTTGGTCACTCTTATTAACCGAAGCGACGACGAAGGAAGTATCGAGAAATACGGCTTTCAAAACTTTTTGTCCCCGTAAAGGTAGTCGTCAATATTGCTCGCCGCGTCCGGCGGCAAATCAATACTGATTTCTTGCAAACGCTGCATAAAACTTTTCTTTTCATCCTTTGCTTCCGGTTTAGTGAAGTGTTCCAGCATCCGGCTTACCTCTTCCAAACGCTCATCGGGAACGCGCGCGATTTTTGCCACTAACTCTTCGCGTGAAATCATAACCGACACTCCTTATCATCGTAATTATTTTACTTCCCGCCACATCACATAATGCATCCCGATTGGCGGAATGTCGAACAATTCGCCGCGCGTTTGAAAGCCGTAAGCCTGATAAAATTCGACCGCGATGAGACGCGCGTTGCACCACAAAAGCGCGTCGCCATTGGCGTGAACATGCTCGAAACACGCTTGTAAAATCTTGCCGCCCAAGCCTATGCGTCTGGCTTTCTTCGCCGTTGCCATGCCACGCAAACGCCACGACTTAGACGCGCGCATCGTCACTTCATCATCCGGCATCGGCTCACGGTAGATAGTCGCAATCCCGACGATTTCATCATTAAGCATCGCTCCGAAGTGCGCCGCTTCAGGTGCATCATCGCCGGGATAGACGAGTTCCTGAGCGGGTTTGTCAGGACGCAAGACGAGGTGGCGAAGCGGTCGGGTTTCAGCGGCGGTGATACGTTTGATTGTGATGTTCATCCTAAACAAATCTCCAACATGCGCGTTGATGTCGTTTAATAAAACTATTCGGAACTTTCACCTTCGCCCGTTGCATCAACCAACACGCGCACGGCTTCAAGGGTATCAATTTCATCAACGGTTTTGTCTTGCCGCCAGCGAAGGATGCGCGGAAATCTCAAGGCATAACCGCTTTTATGACGCGCCGATTTTTGTACTTTGTCGAACGTAACTTCAAAGATGATTTTCGGCGTCACGGTGCGGACGCGACCGTGCGCGAATTCTTGAATCGTGTTCGCCTTAAACCATTCGGTCAGTTCCGCGACTTCCACATCGGTCAAGCCGGAATAAGCTTTGCCGACGTTTAAGAGTTCGGCATCGTCTTCCGCACGCCGCACGGCGAACGTGTAATCCGAGAGAAAGATGCGGCGGCGACCATGCCCGACTTCGGCGGCGGTGACGACGACATCGAGCGTCGCCCGCGTGCGCTTTATCTTCAGCCATTCGCGCCCGCGCTTGCCCGGTTTATAAGTCGAACGCGGGTCTTTAATCATCAAGCCTTCGTTGCCGCGCGCCCGCGCACCGTCAAACTCACCGTCAAGCAAAACGGCATCGGCGATAAGGCGCGAGTTGGAGAGACGAAGCGCGCCGGTGTTCGTACCGTCGCCGCCATTAGCTTCGGTGATGAGTTGCGCGAGCAGTTCACGACGCGCGCTTAACGAGGCTTCATTGCGAACGATGCCGTCGGCATAAAGCACGTCGTATGCGACAAACACGACGGGCGTTTGTCGCATCAATTCTTCGGACACGGTTTTGCGTCCCAAACGCTTTTGCAAATCCGCGAACGGTAGAATCTTCTCCTTCGTCGCGGGCAAAATCTCGCCGTCCAAAATCGCGTCGGTCGGCAATCGCGCGAGCGGTGCGATGAGTTCGGGAAAGCGGTGCGTGATGTCGTCGAGCGAACGTGAAAAGAGCGCGACACGATTATTTTGAACGTGAGCCTGTCCGCGTATGCCGTCGAATTTATCTTCCGCATAAAACTCTGCGGGCATCGTGCGGCGCACATCGTCGAGGTCTGCGGCGGCGGTGGCGAGCATAAATTTTATCGGGTGAAACAGGCGCATTACGACGTTATGAAAATCGTTGTGGCGCGCGCGCACCGCCGTTTCTCCGATGTCGCCCGTCAACATATTGACGTTGGCGACTTCCGGCAAAGGTCTTTCAAACGCGCGGGCAATCGCATCTTCAACCAAGCCTTCTTTCAAGCCGATGCGTAAATCACCGACGAGCATTTTGACGAGATACTTGGCTTCAAGCGGTGTCATGCGCACAAGGATTTCGATGAGTACGGCGAGTTTGTTTTTCGTGCCGCGTGTTTCGCTTAAACGTGTGATGAGTTGTTCGGTGTGCGCGAGCGTGACAATCGGATTCTCATTGCCGCGCCCCGTTTCCATTAAGGCTTCAAACGTCACATCGCCCGCGTCGCCAAGCCTGACATAGCGCGGGCGCAAGTTATCTATGTCGAGTTTTGTAACTTCGCTTAAAGCGTTTCGCAAGACGGACGTGCCGACGTTGGTGGTACGCCCGTCGTTCATCGCAAACGTGTGACCGGCGAAGTAACGCGCGGCGCGTGTCAAATCAGCATCGGAGAGCGTTTGAAAATACTCGCCGAGCAGACGGGCTTTTTCAAGTTTCTTAGTCGTCGCGGCGACTTGTTCGGCAACGCCCGCGAAGGCTTGAAGTAGAGTTTCGGTCATGGTTCGCCTGATTTGCAGTAGTAAAGTAAAACGGAGTTGAGCGGAGGCATAACGGTGGTCAACGGAGGATGCTTGATGTTCAATTTCAAATTTGAAATTTCAAATCGAAACCTTCAGATTGCCCGTTCATCTCATCAATTCAGGAGCGACGCGCACGGCTTCCGCGTCCGTCGGTGCGCCGAAGATTTCGGGATGCAAAATGCGGGCTAAAATCTCCGCCCCGTCAACGACGCGATGCGAAGGGCGACTGAAATACGCACTCGCGTCAACAGTCCACACTTGATTGTTTTTGACAGCGGGTAGTTCGCTCCAACCTGCGGGAAGCCGTGCGGTTTCGAGTGCGCGCAAGATGTCGTTCATGTAATAACCACACGGAATCAGCACGATGATTTCGGGTGCGTAATCACGTATCGCTTCGGCGGTAGTTTGCACGCTCGGCTTGCCCGCATGACCGAAAGACGCATCGCCGCCCGCGAGCGCGACCTGTTCGGGAACCCAATGACCGGGCGCGAAAGGCGGTTCGAGCCATTCCAACATCAAGACGCGCGGACGCGGGGCATCGGCGGTTTTGGCGGCGAGATTATCAATGCGAACCGCGAGGTTATTGATGAGTCGTTCGGCTTCCGTCTCGCGCTTTGTGAGCGTGCCGACGGTGCGTATGTTCTCGAAGATGTCGCTGATGGTCGTCGGTTCGAGTGACACGACGGGAACTTCCGTCTCGAACATGCGGGCGGCTTGCGCGACGGTCTTATATGACACGGCACACACGTCGCAGAGTTCCTGCGTCAGGATTAAATCGGGTTTGAGTTCGTGAAGCAGTTTATCGTCGAGCGTATAAATCGAAGCGTGACCGGCGGTGTGTTTGTCCTTGAGTTCGGCTTTGACGGCGCGGTCAATCTCAAGGCTCGTCATCGTTTCGTGCGAGAGACGCGACGCGGTGAGTTTCGGTAAAGTTTGAACCGACGCGGGGAAATCGCATTCGTGTGTGACGCCGACAAGGTTACGTTCCAAGCCGAGCGCGCATAGAATTTCAGTTATCGAAGGCAGCAGCGACGCGATGCGCGGGCGGGCGGGGTTCATATTTTGATGTCCTCGTAAATCGTGTGAAGCGGACACGCGAAGCCGGGAAGCAAAGGCGATGTGAGCGTGTCATTTTCAAAAAGCGTGGCGACGTGTTCGAGGTGCGGAAGTTCGAGTCCGCCGTTGGTGCGGCGATAAACTTCGATTTGCCGTGTGCGCCAATCGGCAATCCAGTATTCATGCACGCCGCGCCGTGAATAAAGCTTCAGTTTCGCTTCGCGGTCGCGCCGTTCGTTTGTGCCGCCGGGCGAGAGAACTTCGATGACGAGTTCCGGCGCAAGGTGCAATTTCCCGTCATCACGCAACGATTCGGCAAGGCGCGCATGACTTATCCACACGACATCCGGCACGACATCTTCATCGTCGTTAAAGATAATGCCGGGCGCGAGGTTGGCTTGTCCGTTGCCCGTCTGATTGCTCCATGTTTGAAGGACAAAGAAAATTTGTCCGCACGAAAATTGATGATGCCAGTGTGGTTGTCTTGACATAAACATTTCTCCTTTAATTATCTCGTAGCGTTTGTCGTCTTCGGGCAAAGTCTCAAGGTCGGCGGATGTCCAATGCAGAGCGGTTGCCATATCTTTTGTTTCCTCTTTCGTCTTAACTGATAACTTTCGGACGCATATTTTGCGATTCCGTATTTTCGCATGAATACGCGACGGGCGGCGATAGTGTCAGGCATCTAGCTTTTGTACGCGACGGCAGCCACAGAGTACAATGGCGGCATCACAAAAGAAGTTAATCATTTTTACATAAAGGTTGAATTGAGATTATGACGCAAGAAAGCGCGCGTTTCGCGGGAACGGTTGACCACATTGCGATGAAGACCGATGACATGCACCGTGACGTTGCAGGGTATCAACGCATAGGCTTCACCGTCGAAACGCTTTATGAAGATTGGGCGATGTTGCGCGATGCCAGAGGTTTCGGTATCGCCCTTCTGCCGGAAGGCTCGAAGCATCCGCCGCACTTGGGTTTGCGTGTCGAATCGCGTGAGGCTCTGGAAGCGGCGGCACACAACGAGAATCGCCCGCTTAAAGAACATCGTGACAACACCGTGTCGTTCTACACCAAAGGCACGGGCGACCAGATTGTCGAACTGATTTATTACCCGCCGAACTACAATCCGGGCGTGTAC
>JBGTMR010000034.1:0-2057 GCA_041743485.1 Pyrinomonadaceae bacterium | reverse complement strand
GCCGACCATGAGGCTGATTCTGCCGCCGTACAACACGCGCGCGAGAATGTCGCGCCCTTGCGGGTCAGTCCCCATCGGGTGCAATAAACTCGGCGGTCTCGCTTCGATAAGTTCGCGCTCCGCCGGAATCGTCGCGTAGTCAAAGCCGTTATACGCTTTGACGATATAAGGTCCGAAAAGCGAAGCGAAGATGATGATGAGCGTGACGGTTCCGCCCAACATCGCCAGCTTGTTTCGCCTCAAACGCTTCCACGCATCGCGCCACAGGCTTGTGCCTTCGAGATAGCCGCCCGTCGTTTCCCCTCCGATTGAATCGGCGGGCGGCGCAGTTCCGTAAAGTTGGTCGGCAGCCATCGCTTCCGGCAAATTTATTTCGCTGCTTGCGACGGCTTCGGAAGGCTTGGGCAGCGTCGTCGTTTCTTCTGTGCGTGGTGTCGTATCAGCTTGGTCGGGCATAACTTTCAACTTCCTCGTCGCTTCATTCAGTCATCGTTTCAATCAGTCATTGAGTCAATGAACCGATGAGTCAATGAATCAATTTCTTAGTACCGGATGCGCGGGTCAATATAGGCATAGGCGATGTCAACCAGAAGATTAAAGACGAGGACGACAATGGCGATAAACGCCGTGATGCCTAAGAGCAGCGGAGCGTCACGATTAAGCGCGGCGTTGATGAAGTAGTTCCCCAAACCCGGCAACGCGAAAACGCGCTCGACGACGACCGTACCCGCGACGAGAAAAGCGAGCGCGGGTCCCGTGTAACTCACGACCGGAAGAATGCCGCCGCGCAAGGCATGACGCAAGATAACTTGTTTCTCACTCAAGCCTTTGGCGCGGGCGGTGCGTATGTAGTCTTTTCGTAAAACTTCCAACATCCCGGCGCGCGTCAGGCGTGCGATGTACGCCATATCAACGGCGGACAAAGTAATCGCGGGCATGATTAGATATTTGATGTTGGGAAGATAAAGCCCACCGACCTCAACCCATTCCCAACGTCCGGGCGGCAACCAGAACAATGTCAACGCGAACACTAAAACTAAGATAGGACCTAAAACGAAATTCGGCATACTGATACCGAGCATCGCCGCCGCCATCGAAGAATAATCGAGGGCGGAGTTTTGCCGGAGGGCGGCGATAGTGCCGAACGTCAACCCTAAAACCAACGCGATGAGGTACGCGCTCAATCCAACCCAGATTGAAACGGGTAATGTGCGCCGCAAAATCCCGTTCACAGTCTGCTCTTGATACTTGCGCGAGAAACCGAAATCAAGCACCGCGAGTTGGCGCATCAACTTCCCGTACTGAACATACCACGCATCATCAAGCCCGTACTTGGCGCGAATGTTCTTCTCGACGGCGGGCGGCAATCCTCTTTCCGTCGCATAAAAATCGCCGGGCGCGAGACGAATCAACGCCCACGCGATTGTGATGACAATCAACACCATCGGCAGAATCACGAGCAAGCGACGAACGATGAAACTGAGCATTGTGATTTTCTCTGTTTGAGTTTGAATCTCAAATTTGAGATTTCAAATTTGAAATCCATGCGGACGTAAGCATCGAAGATTGTCGAACGGCGGCAACGACAGGGCGATGCTGTGGCGATGATGAAAGCGACTATCTGATTTGCGCGGTCGTGTCGGAAACCTTCAAACTCGCTTGCCAATCATGGTCAATCGAAACGCGCCGCCAATTATGCTGGTCAAGCACATTCGCGTTCATGCCGCGCACATACGGTTTTCTGACCCATGCCAGCGGCTTAACGGTGAGGGGAATCATAGGCTGTTGTGCCATCGCGTAAGCATCGGCTTGACGAAGTTTTTGGATGCGAACCGCGAG
This sequence comes from Pyrinomonadaceae bacterium, assembly GCA_041743485.1. Classification (GTDB taxonomy): domain Bacteria; phylum Acidobacteriota; class Blastocatellia; order Pyrinomonadales; family Pyrinomonadaceae; genus JANDLT01. The sequence goes on along the minus strand of JBGTMR010000034.1, from coordinate 218 downwards.
GTCTGTTTCGGAGTTCGCGGCAAGCAACATCGCATCGTACTTTGGGTCTTTCCAACCCGTGTGATTGTTTTCGGAAGTGGAAAGCAGCAGTTCGAGAAACGCATTCGGGTCGGCGTAATCCGCGACCCAACCGTGACGCGACAAGCCTTTGTAGTTGAGCGAAGATGCGCGCGTGTTGACGAGATAGGTGCGAAATTCTTGGTTCGTCAGTTCAACCT
>JBGTMR010000033.1:0-9631 GCA_041743485.1 Pyrinomonadaceae bacterium | reverse complement strand
TGTTCAAAGACAAAGAACCGGAATACGAAGTTGACGAAACGACCGGCGTTGTCTTCAACCTCAAAGGCAATCAACTCTCCGCCTATAAAATAAATTGACCGTCACACGCCGCCGTCAATTTAAGTTTCCCGCGTGAATCGTAGCGAGGGCGATTCAAGCGGGATGAATGCCGGGAGCAACTCATGCGCGACTCTTTAATCGAGAAGTTGTGCAGGTTGTTCCCGGCGTTTGATTTGGCTTATCGTGACTTGGCTTTGGCGCGGGCGATGGCTTCGAGGTACGGCTTTCCAATCGTCTTACAGCTTTCGTTATACGGAAAGAAGCAAGCGATTTCCGAGTATAACCAGACGTACCCGGTCGAGACTTTGAACGCGCTTTCAATCGCAGTTTGAAGTTCGTCCGGTTGATAATAATTGCCCGTGAAGTCCTTCGGCTTGTCCGACCACTGACGGCTCATGTCAATCCACACGGGAGGGCTGGCTTTCACATAGCGGTCATACAAAATCTTTTCGTTGCTGAAATAATTGCCGAACGTCGTCGCGTCGTTATACAGACACTCGAAGCCATGCACCGTTTGACAATTCGGGCTGTCCTTCATCTTGCGATGCCCGTACATTTCCATCCCGTCGTGTAAAACGGCATTCGCGCCTTTGGTGTCGCGCATCGCTTGCATCACACCGTCTAAGAATCCGGCGTAAAGGTTATAAGGCGTTCCGTTATAACGCACGGCGGAATGTCCCATCGTCGTCATAATCGTGATGTCTGGATACTCTTTGAGCATAGCCTGCATAAACTCGCGTCCGCGCCGCTGAAGTAAAGGCAGATACTTTTCCGGCACGCGCGGGTTGGTTTCCGGCGAGCATCCGGGGTTCTCCTTGAAACCGTCTCTGCGCCACATAAAATCGCACGAAAGATATTTCGTTTCGTTGTAAAGTTCGGGGTCTAAAAATAAGCCTTTCAAACCTGCGCGTTTAGCGAAGCGCGCCATCACTGCGGCATTACCTGTGAACCTGTTCCACAAAGCATCGTCCGCCCAAGAGAAGCCGCGACCTTCCGCCGTCCAATCTTCGGGCGACAACATCAGCCACACGAAATTATCGGTCAACGTGCGTTCGCGTCGCCAATTGTCCGTCGCGGTTTTAACCTGCTTCGTCGCTTGCTCGAACGGAAACTTGCTCAAATCGTGGCGCGTGAACATCTTCTGCATCACAGGCACGCCAGTATCGCTTTCGAGTTTGATAGCCACGCCGTCGAACGCCGCGACGCGACTCATCTCCTTCCAACGTGCGGCGACATACTTCGGCGTCGGACTGTCCCATCCGATATGAATCAAGCGCGGCTTCGATACAACCCGCGCTTGATTGTTTGCCCGCGCACCGCACGGCATCACACCGCATAAGGCGACGACGATTATCAAGACGACCGACGCGCGATAACGCGCACCGCTTATTTCTTTATTCATAATTCAGCTTTACAATTTTGAACATTAAACTTTGAACTTATTGACGTTCCGGCTTCCACTCAAATTTTTGGCGTTGTCCCCACACCGCCATCGCTAAAAGATAAATCGGGTGCGTCACAAACCACAACGGCAAATACTTTACCAACGCGAAACGATTGAATCGCTTTAATGCCGCGCCGTAAAACACCGCGTCGGCAACGAATTTAAGCATCGTTGCAATCGCCCATGTCGTCCACGAAAGCCATCCGACTGCCGCCCACATCGCCCCGAACAGCACCACCATATTGACGACCAGCGAACCTACCGCGTAGAGCATAAACAGCTTGTCCTGACGAAAATGGTGCGTCCCGCTTGCCGCCCACCGCGCGCGTTGCTGGCGAAACTCTCGCATCGTCGGCTTCGGGAAACTGAAGTTGCGCGTTTGTTCATCATCGGCATAAACCACACGCCCCAGATGCGGGCGTTGCCTGACGAGTTCGAGCATCAACATGTCGTCGCCCGCGATGCGATGAAAAATCTTCGTGTAACCGCCGACCGCATCGAAGGTCGAACGACGATACGCGATGTTCTGACCGGAAGCACCGAGCGCGTGATTGAGATTCGCGCTTGCCGCCATCCCCGCGACAAGCGTTAAAAACTCGAATGCCTGCCAGCGTTCAAACATCGTACCGCCGTCGTCAGTCGTCAATTCCGTGAACCCCAAGACCATCGCCACATCAGGCAAGAAGACTCGCGTCATGCCTTCAATCCACGAAGGCATGACGCGATTATCGGCATCGGTGAGCAATACTATTTCGCCCCGGCTCGCTTCGACGCCAATCTGCAAAGCGAGTTTTTTAGGTGATACGCCCGAAGGCACAACATCTTGACGAACAAGCTTAAACTTTTCGGGATGAAGATTTACACAAGCCTGCACGATGCTCGCCGTCTCATCCGTCGAACGGTCATCAACTATGATGACTTCAAATCTGGTGTAAGTTTGTGCCTGTAAATCTTTGAGTAGTGCGGGCAAGCGGGCGGCTTCATTGCGGGCGGCGATGACGACGCTCACAAACGGCGTCGAATGATTTTCGCCCCGCGCCGGACGATGCAAACCGTATAACAGGATGAGCGCACCGCAGAGGTAAAGGGCGAGACACGCCCACGTCAAAATTGTCAAAGCTGTCAGAACGAATAAAAAAATCATCCTTCGAGCGGCACACCCTGATAGAAAACCTGCCAACCGTTTTCGATGCTCGAACGCAACGAACGCTTGAACAAACGTCGGGCATGGGCGGGCGTATCGCACCGCGAAGTCGAAACGGGCGGCGTCGCGCGCGGGTCAACTCTCGTCAATACGCCGCTTTCGGTATCCGTAATAATTCCGATAAGGGCGATGACTTCGTTTTTGCTCATCAATGCCACGCGCACGTTTGGTGATAAATCGCTCATCGCAATTTCCATGTCCCCTCTATTGTTGAAAGTTTGTGGTACATATATTCGGCGTTTCAATTTACCGTCTCCCGCACCTTCGCGGCAATGACTCCAACGTGCATATCGCACGAAAACCCTATCACGAGCATGTTTGAAGATTGTTCTCCATTAACATCTCTGGCGGAGACATCCTTTGCCAATGACGACATTCCGCTTGCCCTGCGTCACGATTTACAAAACATTCTGCCCGAACTCGCCACGTATGATTCGCTCGAAGCGGTCGAAAATTCCGCCGCGTACCGCCGTCATCAAACACAAATCGAAGTCGTATTGAACCGCGTCGTAGGAGAAAACTTCGCCGCCGCGCCCCAACCAAAAGCGAATGACTTCGTGCGCGTCATCGCGTGGAACATCGAACGCGGCAAACAACTCGCGGGGATTATTCAGGCTCTGCGTGACCATGAAAGCCTGAACTCCGCCGACATTTTCCTGATGACCGAACTCGATTGCGGCATGGCACGCACCGGAAATGCTTTCGTCGCGCGCGACATCGCAAAGCGTCTCAATCTCAATTACGTTTTCGCACCCAGTTATCTTTCCCTTAACAAAGGCAGTGGACTCGAAGCCACCTCTTCCGGCGAGAACACGCACGCCCTACACGGCAACGCCCTGTTTTCATCTTTCCCAATCACGAACGCGCACGCGGTTCGCCTTCCCAACGGCAAAGATAAAATGCGCGGCAGAGAAAAACGACTCGGTTCGCAACGCGCCGTGATTGCCGACATCGCGCATCCGGCGGGAGCAGTGCGCGCCGTCAGCATTCATCTCGACGCGCATTCAAGCCAGAAGCATCGCGCGCGTCAGATGCAAATCGTCGTTGAGCATCTCGCGGCGTTGCCCGTTCAACTTCCCGTCATCATCGGCGGCGATTGGAATACTTCGACGTACAATTCGCGCCGCGCCGTGTTCGCAATCGTCGGTTTCTTTCGCCGCGTGATGATGGGCGTCGGCAACTTTCTTAAAAATCATTATCCGTATCCAGACCGTTGGTTTGAGCGTCACCTGTTTCGCATGTTGGAGCGCGAGGGTTATGACTATCGCACGCTCAATCAAGCGGGCATCGGAACGCTTCATTACAACGTGCGTGATGTCGCGCAGTTTCAGAACATGGCGGAATGGATTCCCGATTGGTGCTTCTGGTTTATTAAGCGCGCTCTCACTCAAGCGGGCGGACGCTGTTCGCTTAAACTCGATTGGTTCGCCGGTATGAATATCGTTCCGTTTGGCGATAACCCTGCGCGCGTCATCGGTGATTTGCGGGATGCAAATAGTGGCGATCTGCTTTCAGACCATGATGCTATCGCCCTCGATTTTCGTGTTAAGTGAGCGATGATGAAAGCCAGCGATAAAGTTTTTTTTCACATAATCGCAATCCACCTTAGCGATTAACGGCGTATATCGGTCAAGTTGTTCCTAAAATTAAATTGACTTGGATAGGATTGAAAAACCATGAAAAAAGTATTACTCGCATTATGCGTCACGTTAGTTTCGATGTCGTTTGCATCTGCCCAGATGATGGACAAAAAGATGGACGGCAAAATGAAAAAGAATCCGACGGTTGGCGGCGCGGCGATGTTTTCAAACAAAACCATCGTTGACAATGCGGTCAACTCACCGATTCACAAAACTCTCGTCGCCGCCGTGCAAGCCGCCGGTCTGGTTGACACCTTGAAAGGTGAAGGTCCGTTCACCGTGTTTGCTCCGACCGATACGGCTTTCGGCAAACTTCCGGCGGGTACGGTTGACACTCTCGTCAAACCTGAAAACAAAGAAATGCTGACCGGAATACTGACCTACCATGTCGTTCCGGGAATGCTTGATTCCAAAGCCATCGCCAAGCAAATCAAAGACGGCGGCGGTTCAGCCAAACTTACCACTGTTGCGGGCGGCACGTTGACCGCGACGATGGAAGGCAAAACCCTTGTTCTGACCGACGATAAAGGCGGCAAATCGCGCGTTCAAATCGCCAATGTTTATCAATCAAACGGCGTCATCCACAGCGTAGATTCCGTTTTGATGCCCGGCTAAAGCAGCACAAATAAGGTTTCCTGCATCGCTCTTGTCCCAAGAGCAGACGGAAGATGTTTCTTGATTTGAAACATCTTCCGTTTTGTTTTGCCGCGCTTCATCTTGCTTTGCAGGGCGAAAAGATGACTGCACCGTTCGCTACATTCTAAGTTGTATTCAAGCTTGCCGCTTGTGACTGACAGGTGTTTTGTTGTATGAAACACTTACCCCGCGCGGACGGCTTTGAGATTAACCCCGACTAAAATTCAGGTAAGCGCGGCGAAAGCGATAAGGAAGCATACCTCACATATGGCACAATCAAGCGGCAAAAAACCCCTGACGAAAAAAACGGGTACGAAAAAGACAGGCGCGAAAAAACCTGCGGCGACCAAGAAGCGCGCGGCTTCCAAAACAGTCAGCGGCGCACCCAAAACCAGAAAGCCGAGCCTTGCATCACTGCGTCGTCAGCAAGCCCAAGCCGAAGAAGAACGCGCGCAATACATGCGAAAAATCGAAGCCAACCAATCGCGCCTCGCTTCCGGCAACGCCGCCGACGGCACGCCTCTCACTCCGGCGCAAACCGCCGTCACGGAAAACATCCTCACCGCCCAACGCCAAAGGCTCGACGAACTCGATGCTCTCGAAGAATCTTTCGCGGAACTGAACGCGGAAGAAGACCCGCGCCTCGCGCAAGTGTAAAATCTTAATTCCGCAACGAACTTATTTCTGTTCAAAACGTCATTCGGCATCCTTAATCTGTGCATCAAGCGACACCAGCGCACCTTCGAGCATTTGACGATGCGCGGCGTTGGAGGCTCCCGCGAGTTGATTCGTCACGCGCGTGTGTGACAATCGAAGCGAAGCGACACGGGCTTCGCGTGCGCGCCCTTCCTGCGTCACATTTACCAAGTTCTCATCTTGCAAACGCGCCTCGCGTCGTTCTTCGGCAGCCTCTTGGCTGTCAACCAAATCATCAGCATCCCATCCCATAATTTTTAAGAGCAGTAGGCGGTAGGCGGTAGGCAGTAGGCAGAATAAGAGGTGCGTTAAATGTTCAATTTTAAGTATTCAGCTTTGAACTTGTAACTTTGGTTATTGAATTGTCGTCCTGTTTTCATTCTGCCTACTGCCTACCGCCTACTGCCTACTGTTCCCCATCCTTTCTTAAACGTTCTGTCCGGCAGCGTAGCCCGAAGACCACGCCCATTGAAAATTGTAGCCGCCGAGATGACCCGTCACGTCAACGACTTCACCGATAAAATACAAACCCGGCACGCGCAGGGCTTCCATAGTGCGCGATGAAAGTTCGCGTGTGTTCACGCCGCCCAGAGTGACTTCGGCTTTCGCAAAACCTTCCGTGCCGCGCGGCGTCAATTCCCAAGAAGCGAGTTGTGCGGCGATGCGGGATAGTTCTTTTGTCGAAAAACGATTCATCGCACGAGAAGCGAAGTTATGAACTTCACACCATGCTTTGGCAAAACGAGAGGGCAGATAATTACCCAACACCGTCGCAAGTTCGGCGGCTTGGTGTTGATGACGATGTAAGATTTCTTCCGTGTCGGCAAACGGCAGAAGCCGCACGTTGATTTTCTGCGCCGGATTCCAGTAGGAGGAGATTTGAAGCGCGACGGGTCCGCTCAAACCGCGATGCGTCAACAAAAGGCTTTCGTCAAATTCCGCCGCTCCGCAACTGACACCCGCCTCAAATGCGATGCCGCTCAAATCGCGCCACCGTTCCGCTTCTTCCGCGTCCCACGTCAAAGGCACGAGCGCGGGTTTGATTTGTGTGACGCGCAAACCGAATTGTCTGGCGATGCGATGCCCGAAATCCGTCGCTCCCATTTTCGGAATGGAAACGCCACCCGTCGCAATCACGAGTGAGGCGCAAGTCAAAATCCCGCGATTGGTTTCAACCTGAAACCGTGCGGCGGGCGACATCGAAACATCCGGCACACTCGAAAGCTGATTCATGTTGTTCGTCATGGTGTGTGACGCTTCGATTTTCGAGATGCGATGAACCGGGCAATCCGTGCGAATCTCGACCTTAGCCTGACGGCATTCGGTTTCAAGCATTGCGACGATTTCGCGGCTACTGCCGTCACAAAAAAGCTGACCAAGCTTCTTTTCGTGAAACTTGATGCCGTGACGCTTGACGAGTTCGGTAAAGTCGTTTGCGGTGTAACGCGAAAGTGCCGATTTACAGAAATTGGGATTTTCGGAAATGAAGTTTTCGGGTGCGGTGTTGATATTTGTAAAGTTGCATCGTCCGCCACCGGAGATAAGAATTTTCTTGCCAATTTTCGTGGCATGTTCGAGTATAAGAACGGCTCGCCCGCGCTTGCCCGCCTCCATCGCACACATTAAACCTGCCGCCCCGCCGCCAATTACGATACAATCCGCGTCCATTGTTTTAAGCTTCTCACTGTCCGGCGTTTTCTCGCAAGTAACATCTCAAAATCATCAGAAACGGAGACCGATATGAAATACGCGCATCGCATTGACGGAAGCGAAAAAATCCGTCTTAAAGATTTCAAAGCCGACGACACGCGCGGCGTCACACGCGAAGACGGGGAACGCGAAGCTCTGGCTTTGGGTGCAGAACTCGTTGAACTTCAGGAATTATTATACGCCGCATCCTACCGCAGCGTGCTGATTGTTTTACAAGGGCGCGACACGAGCGGCAAAGACGGCACGATTCGTTTTCTGACTTCGCCTTTGAGCGCGAGCGGCTGTGATGTCGCTTCGTTCAAAACTCCGGTCGGCGAAGAACTGACGCACGATTTTCTGTGGCGCGTTCACAAAGAGACTCCGGGACGCGGCGAAATGCGGATTTTCAATCGTTCCCATTACGAAGATGTTCTCGTTGTCCGCGTCCATAATCTCGTCCCCGAAAACGTCTGGAAAAAACGCTATGAACACATCAACAATTTCGAGAACATGCTAACCGACGCCGGAACGATAATCCTGAAATTCTATCTTCACATTGACGCCGAAGAACAGGAAAAACGGCTTCACAAACGCGAACAGGAAGCGACCAAGTTCTGGAAATTGTCGGTCGGTGATTGGGAAGAACGCGAGCATTGGGACGCTTATACCGAAGCCTACGAAGCGGTGATGAACAAGTGCAGTTCGCCGCACGCCTCGTGGTACATCGTTCCGGCGAACAAGAAATGGTTTCGCAATATCGCCGTCGCGCGGGCGATAGCCGAGCAGTTGCGCCCGTTCAAGGAGGATTGGTTGCGCGTGCTTGAAGCGCGTGGCGCAAGCGAATTGCAGCACATCAAAGAATTTCGCCTCGCGCATCAAACTCCGGCAAAGAAATCTTAATTACTCAACCCGCACATAAATTACCGACCCGAACATGCTGAACATCGAAACCGACTTCGCACCCGACCGCAAAGATGCGGAAGCGATTGACAATTATTTGAAGCCTTTGCCGCGCTCGGTCGTCCGCCCGAACGATTATCAATTACTTGACGGCGAATGGCGTTTTGCGATTGACCTCGAAGATCGCGGGCTTCACAGCAAATGGTATCTGGCTCACGATTACCTCGACACCGCCGCGTTTCCCGGTTCGATTGAATCGCATCTCGCCAAAGCCCGCGACGCTCTCGCCGACACTCCGACTTGGCAAGATACGGTCGTCGCGTGGTACGAGCGTGAGTTCAGTTTGCCCGATGCGGTTCACGTCACACCGGATATGTTGCTTCAGTTGACCTTCGGTGCGTGCGGCTATGAAACCCGCGTCTGGCTTAATGGTCATCCCCTGACGACTATCGAAGGCGAAGAAGTTCACTTCGGCGAGTACACATCTTTTTCGTATGAGTTGCCGCCCGCCTTGCTTCAAAGCGAGAACCGTTTGACCGTGCGGATTGCCGACTCAATGGATGCCGAAATCCCGCGCGGCAAACAACAATCGCGCGTCTTCAAACAGGGCGGCATCTGGTATCACACATATACAGGCGCGGTCAGAAGCGTGTGGCTTGAAACGGTTGAACGCAATCGCCTTCGCTCGCGGTTAAGCGTTTCAAGTCAAATTGATAATCGCCTCGTTGAATTTACCTTCACCACACGCACGCGCGATCCCGGTCTTTACACCTTGCGGCTCACCGTTACGCCGCGCCCGACGCCGGGCGCACAAGCCGTCGCTGACGACTCGCAAACCATCACCGCCGATTACCAACTTCCGCTCGAATACGGCGAGAAGGTTCAACGTGTGACCGTTGAAATGGCGGACGCAAAATTGTGGTCAACCGTCGCGCCGAACCTTTACGAACTCGTCGCCGAACTCATCACGCCCACGGGAAATTCCGCCCGTATCGAAGCCCATTTCGGCTTGCGAAAAATCGAAACACGCGGTCGCTTCGTTCATCTCAACAACGACAAGATTTACCTCGACGGCATCCTTTATCAACCCGGCACGGCGACCTTCGAGCAGATGCGTCGCCACCTGCGCGCGATGAAGCGACTCGGTTGCAATCTCGTCCGCGTTCACATCGCCGGAGTTGACCCGCGCATCTATGACCTTGCCGATGAAATGGGAATCCTGCTGTGGGTCGAAGTTCCATCGCCGCACAGTTCAAGCCAGCGAAGCCGCGAAAATCATTGGGCGGAACTGATGCGTATGCTCGCCCTCATCGGTTCGCATCCGAGCATCGTGATATGGAGTCTGTACAACGAAGATTGGGG
>JBGTMR010000032.1:0-2717 GCA_041743485.1 Pyrinomonadaceae bacterium | reverse complement strand
GACATCTGGCAACTCGAAGAAGAACCCATCGCTATTGACAAAGCCGCGATTGATGAAGCCGCACCCGAACCGCTCTCGATTGCGGAAGAAGCAAGCGACTTCGTGAATTGAACTTTTGTTTTAAGTTATGTGACGTAAGATTAAGAAAGCTTTTATCCACGAAGCACACGAATAAAACATTGAAGAACTTCGACTTAGGTTCGTGTCGTTTCGTGTTCTTTCGCGGATAAATCTTGGCTTTTCCTATCTCGACTTCAGGCTATATAATGCCGCACCGAACACTTTCAACGGCGCGCTCAACGCGCCTCCCCTAAACCTCCGCCGTCTCCGCCGCTTTTACACAACATGAACATCAAAAACAACTTTATCCCCGTACTCTTGATGCTCGCGCTCTGCTGCCTCGCATCGTTCAACATAACTTCTGCAAACGCGGCGAAGCCCGCCATTACGAACGCCGCCGTCGCTCCGGCGAAGGATACATGGACGCGCGTTAAGACGAAAAACTTTGTGCTGGTCGGCAATGCGAGTGAGAAAGACATACGCAAAGTCGGGGCGCAACTCGAACAATTTCAGGATGCGCTTTCACGCTTGCTTTCAAACGCCAAATTTACATCGTCGAAGCCGACAACCGTCGTCGTCTTCAAATCCGACGGCGCGTACAAACCTTACAAGCCGCTTTACAACGGCAAGCCCGCGAACGTCGCCGGATACTTTCAATCCGGCGAAGACGTTAACTACATCACGCTCACGCCCGAACGCGCGGGCGAAAATCCTTACGCCACGATTTACCATGAACTCGTTCACTTGATGGTCGAGAACACTTTGCGAACTGTGCCGTCGTGGTTCAATGAAGGCATCGCCGAACTTTACAGCACGTTTGAAGTCACGGGCGACGACAAGAAAGTTACGCTCGGTCGTCCGCTCGCCCATCACATCTACACCTTGCGCGAAAAGTTCATCCCGCTCGACGTGTTGTTTCAAGTGGACGGGCGTTCGCCGCTTTATAATGAGAAAGATAAACAGGGAATTTTCTACGCCGAATCATGGGCGTTGATGCACTATCTGATGTTCGACGACAACGCCGCCCGCCGCCCGCAACTCGGCAAGTTCATCGGCGGTCTGACCGCCGGGCGTCCGGTCGCCGATAGTTTCCGCGACGCTTTTCAAACCGACTATAAGACGATGGAAAAGCAGTTGCAGAAATACGTGCGCGGCAGTTCGTATGTTATGCAGCAATTCAAGTTTGAAGAATCGCTCAAGGCTGACGGAGAGATGCAAAGCTCCGCGCTTTCAGAAGCCGAAGCCCTCGCTTACTTGGGCGATTTGCTGCTCCACATCAACCGCACCGACGTTGCCGAAAAGCATCTCAAAGACGCCCTCGCGCTTGACGGCAAGCTCGCTTCCGCGCACGCCTCGCTCGGCATGGTCTATGTTCGCGCCCGTGATTTCAACCGCGCCCGCGCGTCGCTTGAGCAAGCCGTCGCCGCCAACTCCGATAACTATCTCGCGCACTATTATTACGCCCTCGCTTTGAGTCGCGCCGGTATGGACGAAAACAATTTCATACGTTCTTACGAACCCGACACGCTCGCCAAGATGAAAGCGGAACTCAAGCGCGCGATTGAACTTCAACCCGATTATGCCGAAAGCTATGACCTGCTCGCGTTCGTTCACCTCATCGCGGGCGACGACTTGGACGAAGGCGTGCGCGCCATCAATCTCGCCCGCCGCCTCGCGCCCGGTCGCGCCGATTACGCTTTCACGCTCGCCCAATTACAGATGCGTCAACAGAAATTTACCGAAGCCCGCAGCACTATCGCCGCCGCGATGCGCGCCGACGGTGAACCGCAACTGCTCGCGCAAATGCAGGCTTTCAATCAACAACTCGAAACTACCGAAGCAAGCTTCAAACAGTACGAAGAACAACGTCGTCAATACGAAGCCGAACGCGGTGCGTTTGAAAAAAACCGCGCGACGATGAACGGAGAAGCCGCCGATGATGCGCGTCCGACGTTGAACGAAGATGCCGCATCGTCCACGCGCCCGATGCTCAAACGACGCACCGAAGGCGAACAAGTGCGCGGTCAACTGACACGTATCGAATGTTTGCCGAAAGGAATCGTGCTTCACGTCGAAGTCGGAACGGAGAAACTCAAGTTCTTCAAATCCGCGCTCGAAGATGTGCAGTTCATTTCGTATATCGCCAACATGACCGCCGAAATCGGGTGCAATACAAACAAACTGTCGCATCACGTTCTGGTGACGTTCAAAAAACCGGACGCTTCGAGCAAAGAGAAATATAAAGGCGAAGTCGTCGTCGTTGAGTTCATTCCCGAAGACACAGAGGTCACACCTTGAGCCTGACGCCGGATGCAGACAGCTTAACGGCAAACAATTCACCGGTTGAGCGCGGGCTTGTCGTCGAACAGAATCTTTATTACGACGTTCACCTTCCGCCGCGTGAAGCATCGAACCACGCTCGCCCGCTTGCCCTCGTGCTTCACGGCTACGGCGGAAGCAAGCGGCAGATGATGCGCGAAGCGAAGGCGTTTGTGCCGGACGGTTTTGCGATTGCCGCCGTGCAAGGCATACATCAACACATACGCGAACCGCGTGAAGCGAACGCGCCCTTACGTTTCGGTTTCGGTTGGCTGACGAATTTTCAACCGCAGGAATCCGTCGCACTTCATCATCAAACTCTGCTTCGCATCATTGAC
>JBGTMR010000031.1:0-12687 GCA_041743485.1 Pyrinomonadaceae bacterium | reverse complement strand
TCAAGCACATCAACCGCGACGATGCGCGTGCGGCTGTCAGAGGCGGCAAAATCGGAGTCGTTCAAGTTGTCCGGCGAATCATCTTCACGCAGTAAATCGGGGACGACTTGTTGCCCGCCTTCCAAGCGATAGCGTGCGACCTGTTCGGCGGAAATCGGAGTGCTGTTGACCAGTACATAATCAAACACGATGTCGGGTGCGTATTCGTGAACGGCGGCAAGGTGGGCGTGCGGCGTGAAGAAGCCGTCGGTTTCGCCGGGCTGCGTCATCAAGTTGCAGACGAAAATCTTGACCGCCGGAGACGCACCGATTTCGGCGGCGACCTGTGCGACGAGCAAGTTCGGCAAGATACTCGTAAAGAGCGAACCGGGTCCGATGGTGATGATGTCGGCGGATTGAATCGCGGCAATCGTTTCCGGCAGCGGCAGACAGAGTTCGGGTTCGAGTGAAAGTTTTTTAATCGGAGCGTGTGAGCGTCCGATGATTGATTCGCCGCGCAACATCGTGCCGTCCGCAAGTTCGGCGGCAAGGCGTACATCGGTCAGCGTCGCCGGAAAGATGCGCCCTTTGCTTGCCAGAACTTCACTTGAGAGGCGCACGGCTTCGACGAAATCTCCGGTCACGGAAGTCAGCGCGGCAAGGAAAAGATTGCCGAACGAATGCCCGCCGAGCGCGCCCGCGCCGGGAAAGCGATACTGAAAAAGCCGTGAGAGAAGTGCCGAATCTTCCGACAACGCGACCATGCAGTTGCGTATGTCGCCGGGCGCGAGCATGTTCAGTTCGTCGCGCAAACGACCGGAACTGCCGCCGTCGTCCGAGACCGTGACGATTGCCGAAAGCGATTCAAGCCACAAAAGGGATTCCGCGCTTGAAGTTTCGATGTCGGAAAACAAACGGTCTTCAAGCCATGTCGCGTTATGTGAAGGCAAAGCGGCGGTGGGCGGCGCGCCGACGAAATCTTTGAGACCGGAAAGCACGGTTGAGAGTCCCGTGCCGCCGCCGATGGCAACCAACTTCGCGGCTTGAAATGATGAGGCTGGCAAGATGATTGAAACGCCTTTTATGAAAGTGAAAATCTCTGGAAGTGTCGGGTCACGAACGGGGGGCGCGCCTGTGACGCGCGTCCAGCTTGAAATCATACTTAACAAGGCGAAGGCTTGCCAAGCACTTATTGACTTCTCAAGCACAAACAGATAACAACGGATTACACAAATCGCACAGATTCATCCGGCAATCTGTGCGATTTGTGTAATCCATTGTGAAATTATTTTTGCTGAAAACCAGTGAACGAAGCGTGCGCTTATTCGCGCGTCGCCGTCACAAGGTTTTCAAATTCCGGTGTACTCCGAAGCGACGCTAAATCGGCGTCGTACTGGGCGCGGGCGCGGAGGGAAGGTTGAAGCGTCAAGGCTTTTTCGAGGGCGGCGAGTGCCGTTTCGGAAGTTCCGAGACGCGCGCGGGCGGCTGCCAGCCCGTAGTGAGCGTGGGCGGCGGTGGCAGGCGACGCCGCATCACGCCGCAACGCACGCTCGAAAAGTTCCTGTGCGAGGGCGTAATCACCGCGATTGAGTTCGACGACGCCGCGATTATAAAGTTCTTCCGAATCTTTCGGCATCGCTTTCTCGCCGCGCAAACGTGTTTCGGTGACGGTTAGGTATGTTCGCGCGCGGGCTTTGACTTCCGCGACACCGGAAAATTTTTCGATTAACTTGCGAAATTGATCTCGTGCTTCACCGAAATGACCGCTGGTGAACTCTTTGCGGGCGCGTTCAAAAGCTTGGAGTGCCGCCGCTTCATCGCGCGTCGGCGGGCGAAAAGGTGCGGGTGTCGGGGCGTGTGAGACTTGCGCCGCTTCAGGCTTGGCTTTCGATGCGGCTTTCGGCGGTGTGGCTTTTGCGGACGCGACTTTCGCGGGCGCACCTTTTGCAACGCCCGCCCTAGAGGAGCGTGGTAACGTGTTCGTGTTTATGTTCTTAGCCGCTTTCGTGGTAGCGGATTTCACGCCTTTTGGTTTGGATGCGGAAGGCTCTTTGGATACCGCAGGGCGCGCGGCGGCTTTGCCAACGGCAAATTTCTTGGTTATCGCATCAACGCGCGAAGCCGCTTTTTTAGCGGTCGCTGTCTTGGTTGATTTAGCCGATTTGGGGTTTGCCGCTGATTTGGATGAGGCTTTAACTGACGCTGAAGGGCGTGCCGTCGCGGTTCGAGTGGAGGATTTTCTCTCGGATTTACTGATGGTGTTGGGCATCGCAAGGTTCTCTGGCTGTCAAGAGTGGCTAAAGATGAAAACGGAAGTGCCAACGAAGGTAGCGATAAAAGTGGCAACGCTGGAGGCGGTGAAAACGCCCGCAAAATAGCATGTAAAATCGGCTAAGTCAACAGTTAAGCACGATTTACGGGTAATCGGCGGCTTCCGACGAGAAGCAAAAAATATATGCACAACACTTGCCGCCAGTGTTGTGTTGTGTTAGCTTAAATGTCGAAGTCGCCCACGCGATTTTGCTACTTTGCCCACCGCGCCTCATTACTCCACGTTTTCAGTTCTTCACACTCAACCGACTTTACCGAACTAATAACCGTCAGGGATGTAAAACTTGCGCCCGGCACGGCGAGATACATAGAAGCCCTTCTGCAAGGAAAGTTTCGCGTCAAATGGCTGAAACACCCATCATCATTCGTGAACAACAGTACGGCGAGATTAAAACCGTGCTTGCCAAACTGCGTTGCGATGCGGCATCCGAAGTCACCTTCCTGATTGACAAGAACGGGCAATCCATCGCCGTCGAGGGCGACGTTTCCGGTCTCGATACGACGAGTCTGGCATCGCTCGCGGCGGGCAACGTCGCGGCGACCAACGGCATGGCGCAACTTGTCGGCGAAAAGGAATTTCCGACGCTCGCCCACGAAGGCGAACACGAAAACATCTTTATCTGTGTCATCGGACGTTCGCTGCTCGTCGTCGTCTTCAACCAGCGTTCGAGTCTCGGATTGGTCAAACTGCGCGTTAAACAAGCGACGCGCGAACTCGCCCCCATCCTTGAGCGCGTCATGAAGGAAGCTTCCACAGTGCAAGCTGCCGCCGACAACGCCTTTTTCTCCGGCATCACCGACGAAGATATTGACAGCCTGTTTAACTGATAGTGGATAGTGGATAACTGATAGTTAAGAACTCTCCTTCAACTATCACTATCCACTATTCACTATCCACTATCCACTATTATGACCTTCATCAACTACGCATCACGCGAAATCAATTGCAAAATCGTGTACTACGGTCCGGGCTTGTGCGGCAAGACAACCAATTTGCAGCACATATACGATTCGACGGCGGCGCAAACGAGAGGCAAACTCATCAGCCTTGCGACCGAAACCGACCGCACCCTGTTCTTCGATTTCATGCCGCTGGAATTGGGTACGGTGCGCGGCTTCAAAACGCGCTTTCACCTGTACACCGTGCCGGGTCAGGTTTTCTACGACGCATCGCGCAAGTTGATTTTGAAAGGCGTGGACGGCGTGGTGTTCGTCGCGGATTCGCAAGAGGAACGCATGGATGCCAACATCGAAGCCCTCTATAATCTAGAAGAAAACTTAGGCACGCACGGCTACGATTTGCAAAAGCTGCCTTATGTGCTTCAACTTAATAAGCGCGATTTGCCGAACGTCCTGCCCGTCGAAGAAATCGTGCGCGAAATCAACCGTAAAAACGAACCCGTCCACGAAGCGGTCGCGGCTAAGGGGACAGGAGTATTCGATACTTTGAAATCTGTGGCGAAACAGGTTTTAACCGAGTTAAGAAAGAGTTGAGCGCGAAACGGTAAAGCTTACAATTTCTAGCCGACGACTAAGTTCTTGATAAAGATTTAATCATCATCAACCCGTCGCCGCCGTTAGAGTAGTACTTCGGCAGACGTTGGGTGACGGTGTAGCCGAGCGCGGCGTAGAGCTTTTGCGCCCCTGTATTTGAAGTGCGGACTTCGAGGCGGACGGTTGTAATGTTGCGGCGGCGGAAGCCTTCTTCGATGCGTTCCATGAGGCGGCGGGCGAGTCCCTGACGACGGTGTTCGGGGGCGACGCCGATGGTCGTGATGTGTCCGGTGGCTTGCGGTTCGAGCAGTCCGACGATGAAGCCGACCATTGCGCCTTCGACGGTCACGGCGCGATAACATATCGCGTCGGGGGCATTCAAAAGATAGTCGAATGTTTCGCGGCTGTAAGCTTCGCCGTCAAAAAAACATCGCTGGTCAAGCCGCCAACATTCTTCGAGTTGCGCCCCCGTCAGCGGTCGCAAATCAAAACCCGTCGGGTGAAAAGTCTGCGGCACATATCGCGCTTGCGGCTGAATCAGTGCCGCCGTATCGCGCGGGTACGCATCGCCACCAGTGCCAAGCGAAAACAGACGCGAACGAAGCTTCTTGAGAACAGCCATAAGAGAGTGACAAGTGACGAGTGACAAGTAACAAGTGACCGATGATTGGTGATAAATGATGAGTGATGCGCGAAATCGCTTTTACTTATTACTTGTCACTTGTCACTAAATTATCAACATACAGTCACCGTAAGAATAGAAACGATAATGCGCGGCGACGGCGTGACGGTATGCTGCGAGAATCGCATCGCGTCCGGCGAAGGATGCAACGAGGACGAGCAGGGACGAGCGCGGCAGATGAAAATTCGTGACGAGGGCGTCAATGATTTTGAATTTATAGCCGGGCGTAATCGTCAAATCCGCGATGCCTTTGAGTGTCGGTATCAGGTTGCCGTTCGGGTTCGCCGCTGATTCTAATGCGCGGGCGGTCGTCGTGCCAACTGCGACGACGCGCCGTCCCTGTGCGCGTGTTTGATTGATGATGTTTGCCGCCGTTTCATCAATCGTGAAGCGTTCGGCGGCGACTTTGTGTTCGCGTAAATCTTCGACACGGACGGGAGCGAATGTGCCGTAACCGACGTGCAAAGTTATTTCGACGATGCGGACGCCGCGCTTTTTGAGTGTCTCTAAAACTTGCGCGGTAAAGTGCAGTCCGGCGGTCGGGGCGGCAATCGCGCCGCCGTCGGGAGCGTCGCGCGCGTAAATAGTTTGGTATCGCGCGCGGTCTTCGGTCGCGTGTTCGGTCGCGCGTTTGATGTAAGGCGGGAGCGGCGTCTGTCCGATTTCTTCAATTACATCGGCGAAAGCTTCGTTCGTCTCAAAACGCACAAGGCGTTCGCCTTCCGCGAAGGCTTTGATGACTTCGGCGCGCATTCGCCCGTCACCAAAAGAGACGCGCGCGCCTTCCGGCAAACGGCGCGCGGGACGTGCGAGAACGCGCCACACGTTTTCTCCCGCCGCGTGTTCGCGGGTACGTTCGATGAGGAACATTTCAATGTTCGCTCCGGTTGTTTCTTTGACGCCGTTGAGCCGCGCCGGAAAGACGCGCGTGTTGTTTATAACAAGCGTGTCACCATCGTTTAAGTGTTCGGGCAGTGAACTGAAAACCGTATCACGCCAAGTCCCGGATACGCGATTGAGGACGAGCATTTTTGACGCATCGCGCGTGGCGAGCGGTTGTTGGGCGATGAGTTCGGCGGGCAGTTCAAAATCGAAATCGGAGATGAGCATCGGTGAAGTTTGAGCGTCTTCAACGTCGGAGCGGGGAAGTTGAACGGAGGTGAACGGAGGCATAACGGAGGTCAACGGAGGATGAAATTTGTTGTGCTTTATTTGTTTGAGAAGATTGTCAGAAAAGGCTTGGCGGTGAAACGAACGGCAATGCGGAAGGCGGGTTGATGCCGAAGTGTTGATAAGCGTGCGTTGTGACGACACGACCGCGCGGCGTGCGATTGAGGAAGCCGATTTGGATAAGATACGGTTCGATGATTTCTTCAATCGAATCTTTTTCTTCGTGAATCGAAGCGGAAATAGTGCCGAGTCCGACGGGTCCGCCGCCGAATTTTTCGATGATGCTAAGTAGAAGTTTGCGGTCAATTTCGTCCAAGCCGAACGTATCAACTTCCATACGGTTTAAGGCGTCTTTGGCGACATCAATCGTGATGCGCCCGTCGTAATCAACTTCCGCGTAATCGCGCACGCGGCGCAGCAAGCGGTTCGCAATGCGCGGAGTTCCACGCGCGCGGCGGGCGATTTCCTTCGCGCCGTCTTCTTCGATAATCGCTCCGACAATATCCGCGCTTCGCAAAATAATCGTCGTCAAATCTTCGTGGTTATAAAAATCGAGATTGAAGACGATGCCGAATCGCCCGCGCAAAGGGGCGGTGATAAGTCCGGCGCGCGTCGTCGCGCCGACGAGTGTGAACTTCGGTAAATCGAGTTTGATTGACTTCGCGGCGGGACCCTGACCGATCATCAAATCGAGTTGATAATCTTCCATTGCCGGATACAAGACTTCTTCAATCGCCGGATTGAGGCGGTGAATCTCGTCTATAAACAGCACATCGCCCGTTTGTAAGTTGGTGAGTTGCGCGGCTAAATCGCCCGACTTTTCGATGATAGGTCCGGCGGTTGAATGAAGCACCGCACCCATTTCATTCGCCACGATATTGGCGAGCGTCGTCTTACCCAAACCCGGCGGACCCGTGAGCAAAACATGGTCGAGTGCTTCGCGGCGATTGAGTGCGGCGCGGATAAAGATTTTCAAATTATCCGCCGCGCGACGCTGCCCGATATATTCGGCAAGGCGCGTCGGGCGCAAAGAAAGTTCAAATTGTCCGTCTTCGTCGAGAGACATAGCGTTTCGCGTATCAACGGGTTCAATGATTTCGTTCATAATAGCGAGATGGTTACATTATTCCGATTGTGTACATAACGCAGCTTTCGACGGTGGTAAGTGTTTGTTGATTGACTGTGCCAAGTCTTTTAAGCAATCGCGTTTTGTCAATCACTCGTAGTTGGTGACATAGCAACACGGAGTCGCCCGTCAATCCGCCGTCGCCTTTTGAAATTCTGATGCAAGAAGGCAGAGCGGCGCGGCGCAAGTTCGTCGTGAGCGGAATAGTTAAAACGGTCGTTGTGTGTTTGGCAAGTGTGTTGTTTTGAAATACCAAGACGGGACGTGTTCCGGCTTGTTCCGAACCGCGCACGGGGTCAAGTGTCGCCAGCCAGATTTCACCGCGTGTGACATTCATCGCTTATCCTCTGCGGCTAAACTTTCGGCGTAATCGCCCATGCCATGTTCCGCTAAGCTTCGGTCTTCATCGGCAAACTCGGCGTAAAGTTTTGCGAGTTTCGTTTCGTCTATTTCAGGCGAATTGAGACGACGAGAGCGAAACTTTAAGAATGCTAGATAGTCCGCGACTTGCTTGATTTCATCATCGTTCAAAGCGTTGATTTCGCGTGCGACTTGTTCTTTAGTTGAAACTTCGGTTGACATAAAAAACTCCTCAAAATTATCCCTTCGACAACAACCTTAACGCCCTTCGCAAAATCGCATCAATCGTTATCTGGTCGCCGCTTTCCTGCATCGCTTGGGTGATGGCTTTCTCCGCCGCCGCTTTCTGGTAGCCGAGATTGATGAGGGCGGAAAGCGTGTCGCTTCGCATAGCGTCTTCGGATGGTTGCGCGGTCGCTCCGGCGGCAAGTGCTTCTTCCATTGCGGGCGATGAAAGATTCGTCATCTTGTCGCGCAACTCAATCACCAATCTTTCAGCCGTCTTTTTGCCGACGCCGGGAATCGAGGTTAAACGCACAAGATTATTCGTGCGAATCGCGGTGATGATTTCGTCCGCGTTCATGCCGGAGAGCATCGTGATGGCGAGTTTGGGTCCGATGCCGGTGATGCCGATTAACAGCAAGAACAGTTCGCGCTCACGCCCCGTGCGAAAGCCGTAGAGTTGAAGGGCGTCTTCTCTGACGTGCGTGTAAATGAGCAAAGAGACTTTCGCGCCCGCTTCGCCGAGGTCGAAAAAGGTCGAGACGGGAATGGTGACTTCATAGCCGACACCATTGGTTTCAATGATGACGGAGGTCGCGTGTTTGGTGAGAAGGTTTCCGGTGAGGTGTGCAATCATGGTTTTCGTTTGAGTTTTAGGATGTTAGATTTTATTTAACCACAGAGACGCAGAGCAAGCACAGAGGTTGCACAGAGAAGATGCTGAATCCGCAAATCAACAAAGTGACGGGCGAAGTCATCGGGGCGGCAATTGAAGTGCATAGAGCTTTAGGGGCAGGTTTGCTGGAAAGAGCATACCGTGAATGTTTGTGCAAAGAGCTTTCACTGCGCGGCGTCTTTTATCAACGCGAACTTCCAATGCCGATTGAGTACAAAGGCTTAACACTCGAATCGGGCTATCGCGTTGATATACTCGTCGAATCGCTTGTCCCGCTTGAGCTCAAAGCCGTTGACGCGATTCATCCTTTGCACGAAGCGCAACTGCTGACATACCTGCGTCTTGGCGGTTGGCGAGTAGGCTTGCTCATCAACTTTAATGTTCTGGTTCTCAAAGACGGTATCCGGCGCAAAATCATCTAAACTCATCTCTGTGCTTGCTCTGTGCAACCTCTGCGTCTCTGTGGTTAAATAAATTTCCTTATATCAAGATTTTCACGAAGCCCTCGAACCACGCATGAAGTCCGACAAGATTTCCGAATTTACAACAGGTCGTTTGAGCATCTACCTGCGCTGTCTCAATCAACTCGCGCACGAAGGCAAGGAGACGATTTCCTCGCAAGGACTCGCCGAACGCTTCAACCTCAACTCCGCGCAGATACGCAAAGACCTCGCGTACTTCGGCGAATTCGGCGTGCGCGGCGTCGGCTACGACACGGAAGGTTTAAGACAACATCTGACGGAGATTTTAGGCTTAAACCGCCGTCACCGCGTCGGCATCATCGGGGCGGGCAATCTCGGTTTAGCGTTGGCGAATTATAAAAACTGGACGGCATCGAGTTTCAACGTCGTCGCCCTCTTTGATAATGACGCGACGCGCATCGGCAAAAAAAGTGTGACGGAAGGACACGCGGGCAACAATCCGCACGGAGTGAAAATCTACGACGTGCGCGAATTTCCGACGCTCGCAACCGAACTCGAACTTGAGATGGTCGCCCTCGCCGTCCCGCGCGATACGGCGCAAGCCGCCCTCGATATGGTAATCGCGGCGGGCATCAAAGCCGTCTTGAACTTCGCCCCCGCGCAACTCGAAGCACCCGACGACGTGAAAGTCAAAACCGTTGACTTGACGATTTCACTCGAAAGCCTGTCTTACTTTTTAGCCCAACCGCAATAGAAACCGTGACACTCAACAATAAAGTAAATGCAAGATGAATTTTATGATGTTGAAACAATGCCGCTCTTTAATTTTTGTGTTTCTGACGTTGATGCTTACGGCTGGTTGCTCTTTAATTTTAAGTAATTACGGTGTGACTACTGACGAACTCGAAAAGGTATTTGCAAAAGAGATTCCATCGGGTACAGAAAAAACTCAAGTAGATTCCTTTATTGAGCGTTATAGCAAGACACACTTCAAGGACGCTGAAATCTACACTAAGCCTGTACTGTATCGAAGTTATAGTCAACCAAATGATGAAAAAATCAGAGACAAAAAGAATCTTATTGAAAGCACTACGGGACTCATGATTCCGTCAGTTGGTTGGAACAAAGTCAACAGTACATACATTCATGTTACGTTTTATTATGACAGCCAAAATAGACTTATTGACTACACGATGTATGAAGCGGTCTCAGGTTAGCGATATTTGAAACTTCTTTTGTTTGAAGGATAGAAATTTGTCAGTCTCTTATATGAATGAACCCGAAGCCCGTGCGCTGATTGTGCGCGTCGGAAAACTGCTTTACGAGCGCGGTCACGTCGTCGCCTCTGATGGCAATCTCTCGATTCGCCTCGATGAGAAGCGCATTCTGGCGACACCGACGGGGGCGGCGAAGGGGCGACTTGCGGAAAGCGATTTGGCGATAACCGATTTGCAAGGCAACAGCTTGAACGGCATCAAGGCTTCGAGCGAGTTGAAAATGCACTTGCTCATCTATGCCGAAAGAGAGGATGTGCAGGCTGTGTGTCACGCGCACCCGCCGCACGGAACGGCGTTCGCGGTCGCCAATTTGAGCATTGACGAACCCGTGTTGTCGGAAGTGATTTTGACTCTCGGTTGTGTACCTTTGACAAAGTACGGCACGCCTTCGACGCACGAAGTCACGGATGCCCTCAAGCCGTTCGTCAAACATCACAACGCTTTATTATTGGCGAATCACGGGGCGGTCACATACGGCGCGGACTTGTGGCAAGCCTTCGACCGTATGGAAACCTTAGACCACACGGCGCGGATTTCGATTCTCGCACGCACACTCGGCGGGGCGGTCAACCTTCCGTCCGACGCGATTGAGAAACTCATCAACGTCAGAGAGCGTGCCGGATACTTGGGCGAACATGGACGCTGCCAAGCGTGCGGGTACTTGGGCGACACGAATACGGTTTGCACGCTCGATGCTCCCGCGTATCCGAACGACGCGACGCGCGCATCGGTCAACGGTTCTGCTAGAATCTCGCTCACGCGCGAAGAACTTGTCGAACTCTTGAGCCAAGCGGCGAATCTGCGAACGTCATAACCTTCGGTTGAAAATGCGAATCAAGAGTAAGGATTTCGATTGCCATGTTCATCAGCTACGGCAGTAGCGGCAAGACGGTAGCCCACAGTGAAGCAAAGCGTAACTGTGGGTTTAAGCGACACAAAGGATTTTTAGCTGCGGTAGCAGCGCAAGATAAACGGATGAGAACGCTTTGCGCCTGATTTCTGCCGCTACTACCGTAGCTTGAAACCTCTTTCTACCTTCTTCCCACAGTTACGGCTACATTTCATTTCGCCTTCACTGTGGGCTACCGTCTTGCCGCTACTCCGTAGCTAAAGACAGGGCGCATACTTAACCTTTGATTCGCATTGAAAGATAGGCAGTTCATCTTATGGAAAGTGAAAAGCGGCAAAGGACAGAATCACACGAGAAGCTGAATCATTTAGTCACTCTAGTCAGTAAGTCAGAGGAGAGTACACGCCGCTTCAAAGAAAGTACGCAAGAAAAACAACAGTGAGAGACAATTAAATTTCAAAGCAAAAGGACAACGACACACAATGCAAGAAGCACTCGGAATGGTCGAAACAAAAGGTTTGGTGGCGACGATTGAAGCCGCTGATGCGATGGTCAAAGCGGCGAACGTAACTCTGGTCGGTTACGAGAAAATCGGTGCGGGTTTTGTGACCGCGATTGTGCGCGGCGATGTCGCGGCGGTCAAAGCGGCGACGGATGCGGGGGCGGCGGCGGCGCGTCGCATAGGCGAACTCGTCAGCGTTCACGTCATCCCGCGCCCGCATGGAAGCGTTGATGACGTGCTGCCCATCGGACTCAACAGTTAAACGGCGATGCAGATTGCACGCATCATCGGAACAATCGTCGCCTCACAAAAAGACGAACGATTGACGGGCAAGAAACTCTTAATCGTGCGCCCGTTAAACCTCGACGGCTCTGATACGAACTCTTACGTCGTCGCGGTTGATACGGTCGGAGCGGGCTTTCACGAACGGGTCTTAATCGTCGCCGGTTCAAGCGCGCGTCTCGCTTCCGGCATGAAAGACGTACCCGTTGACGCCGCGATTATCGGCGTGATTGACACCGTTGATGTTGAGTTGGATTAAGGAATTAACCACAGAGAAACAGAGGATTCACGGAGACACAGAGAAAACTTTTGGAATTAAAACTCTGTGCCTCCTCATCTTCTCTCTGTGTCTCTGTGGTTAATTCTTATCCTTTTAGATAGGAATATCAAACAACACTAATGCAGCTTGCGAAAGTCATCGGCACGGTCGTCGCCACCATCAAAAACGAGTCGCTCGAAGGGCGCAAGCTGCTTGTGATTCAATCTTTGAACGCGGATTTGCAACCGCAGGGCGCGCCGCTTGTCGCCCTTGATTCAATCGGAGCGGGATGCGGTGAATTGGTTTATTGGTGTCGCGGCAAGGAAGCGAGTTTCCCGTTTGAGAAAGAAGACACGCCGACCGATTGCACCGTGATTGCGATTGTTGATTCGCCGCAACATGTCCGAAGGGAGATAAGAGATTGAATCAATCATGTTGTTAGCCCGTGTCATCGGCAACGTCGTCGCCACGACGAAGAACAAGCGTTACGAAGGCGCGCGTGTGATGCTGTGTCAACCCGTGACGCCGGAAGGCGAGGAAACGGGTGGGACGATTTTGGCACTCGATTCGGTTGACGCGGGAGCGGGCGACACGGTGTTGATCGTGCAGGAAGGTTGGGGGGCTTCGACGGCGGCGACGGGTGAGCCGGGCGCGGCGATTGACACGGCAATCATCGGCATTGTTGACCGGATAGATTTACTGAAAAGCGACAAGCGATAACTGAACGGCACACAAACGATGAACGAACAAGACACCACCCGACTTGCACGCAACCTAGCCCACCGCATCGCGCAACAATTAGACGCGCCCGATGAAGCGCGAACCCACCGCGCAAACGGCAGCCAAAGCAACACATCAAAAGACGAACTCGTGCGCCTTCGCGCACACGTCGCGGAACTCAACCAACGTCTCGCTAAAATCGAATCACGCGACATCACATCTCAAACACGCTCGTCATCATCAACATCGTCCGCCACGTCTGTGCGCGCCAACGCCCCGACCTTCGACCACAATCCGGCGCAAATCGGCACGGGCGGGACTTACGTTTCCGCCGT
>JBGTMR010000030.1:0-14929 GCA_041743485.1 Pyrinomonadaceae bacterium | reverse complement strand
AACACAGATGCGAATCCCGACGCCGTGAAGCAACGCGAGTTCTTCCGCCAGCGAATACAAATTCTCCCTATCTTCCGTCGCCTTGCCGGAAAGCTTGACGACGAAAGTTTTGCCTTTGAAGCGTTGAATGTAAGGCAACGCTTCGCGCAGTAAATCGAGTCGCGGTTGAGTCATATCGTCTGAAATTTATTTCTCACCAAGCAGCATCGCCATCACCGCTTTCTGTGCATGAAGGCGATTTTCGGCTTCGTCAATCACGATTGAATTTGCGGAATCAATAACCTCATCCGTGACGATGACATTGCGGCGAACCGGCAGACAGTGCATAAAAGCCGCATCATCCGTGCGCCGCATCTTCGCCGCATCAACAATCCACTTTTCACGATAAGCGGCGCGCTCCGCGATGTCTTTCTCCGGCGCACCGTAAAACTTTTTACTGCCCCAACTCTTGGCATAGATGACGTGCGCCCCGTCAAACGCCGCGTCAACGTCGTGCGTGACTTCAACGCTGCCGCCCGCTTGCGCGGCGAACATGCGCGCATCATTCATCAGTTCGTCATCCAACTCATACCCCTTCGGGTGCGCGATAACGAGCGTGTGTCCGGCTTGCGCGGCGGCAAGCGCGAAGCTGTTGGAGACAGCCATCGGCAAAGGCTTAGGATGCCATGCCCACGTTAAAACTACGCGCTTCGGCTCACTCCCGTATCGCTCACGAATCGTCATCATATCCGCGAGTGCCTGACATGGATGATGCATCGCGGATTCGAGATTGATAAGCGGCACATCCGCGTGTTTCGCAAAAGCATTCAACACCGGGTCGAGCCGTTCGACTTCCCAATCTTGTATCGCGGCGAACGTGCGAACACCAATCGCCTTACAATACCGTCCAAGCACACGGACGAACTCCGCGACGTGTTCGGTTTTATCCGCGTTCATCACCACGCCGTCTCTGTGTTCGAGCGTCCAACTCGTACCGCCGGGTTCGAGTACGACGGCGTTCCCGCCGAGTTCGTAAATCCCAACCTGCATTGAAGCCCGCGTCCGCAAAGAAGGATTGAAGAACACAAGCGCGATTGATTTTTTATCAAGCGGTTGAGACGTGTCTTCACCATGCTTGAATGCAAACGCGCGTTCAAGCAAGCCTTCGATTTCAGTTGTCGTGAAGTCTTTGGTTGAAAGAAAATGCTTCATGGTTGAATCACGTTTCGCTGACTTGAATTTCTTTTAATCCATCAATCAGCATATCTATTTCAGCTTTACTAACGCACAACGGCGGCAACAACCGCAGCACGCGCGCATCGGAAGAAGTTCCGGTGATGATGTGAAAGCGTTCAAGCAAAGCTTTATTCACTTGCGCCGCGATTGCATCGTCAAACTCTATGCCGAGCAACAATCCGCGACCGCGCAAAGCGACGACGATTGAAATCTCTTTCAATCGTGCGCGCAAATAACTTTCCATCAGGCGCGCGTTCGCCATCATCCCATCATCTTCAATCGCTTCGAGCGTCGCGGTCACGGCAGCCATCGCCAGCATCCCGCCGCCGAACGTCGTTCCTAAAGAATTTTCTTTGATGTGCGCGGCGTGCGCGTCCGTCGTCAAACACGCCCCGACGGGAACCCCGCTCCCCAAAGCTTTTGCCAGCGTCACACAATCCGGCACGACCCCGCCCGCCGCTTCACTGCCCGCGAAAAACCACGAACCCGTGCGTCCGACTCCGGTTTGCACTTCATCGAAAATAAGCAGGATGCCGTGCGCGTCACAAACCGCTCGCAACATTTTGTAGTAGTAAGGTGATGCCATCGTCACCCCGCCGATTGATTGAATCGGCTCCAACATAATCGCCGCGACGGTGTTATTCGCCGCTTGCTGAATCGCTTCGACGTTGCCGAATTCGACGAAGATGTGACCCGGCACATTCGGGCGACCGAGTTCACGATACTTACCAACCGCCGTCGCGCTGATCGCGTCCGCCGTGCGCCCGTGAAACCCGCCCGTGAACGTGATGATTTTTTCGCGTCCCGTCACAAGCCGCGCAATCCGCATCGCGTTCTCGTTGGCTTCCGTGCCTGAATTGCAAAAGAAAACTTTACTAAGCGGCGCGGGAGCGACGCTCACCAACTTCTCTGCGGCACTGGCACGCACACCCGAATAAACGAGGTTTGAATAGAACAACATCTCTCCGGCTTGCCGTTTAATCGCGCTCACGACATGCGGATGACAATGCCCCGTCGCCGCGACCGCGTGACCGCCATACAAATCAAGGTAGCGTTCGCCGTCGCTCGTCTCAACCCAACACCCGCGCCCGCGCACCGCATCAAGGTCATACTTTTTGTACGTCGCAAGCTGAAACTTATCTTCGCGCCGCGCCGTCTCGGAGAAAATAGAAAGTGTTTGTGTCATTGTTATTCAGTGGTCAGTGGTCAGTAGTCAGCTATCAGTCAGTCAAAATCAGCAGCTCCGATGATGAACCGATGCATTGGTTCTTCTGACTACTGACCACTGACTACTGACCACTGTTTTACGGATTGCTTCCCGCCATCATCAAGCCCGTCTTTTCGTCAAAGCCGAACATCAAGTTCATGTTCTGAACGGCTTGCCCCGCCGCGCCTTTCACCAAGTTATCAAGCGCGGAAAAGACGATGAGCGAACGCCCACGCACGGCGCATCCGATGTCGCAAAAGTTGGTCGTCTTGACGTGATTGATGTCGGGCGAACCTTCGACGACGCGCACGAAAAAATCGTCCCGATAAAATTCTTGATACACACCGCGCGCTTGTTCGTCGCTCATCTCGTTTTTAGTTTCGACATAGCAAGTCGCAAAGATGCCGCGCGGCACGGGCAAACTGTGCGTCATAAAAACGAGTTCATTCGTCCAATCACCGACGCGCTTTAGTTCCTGTTCGATTTCGGGAACGTGTTGGTGCGCGAAAGGCTTGTAGGCATAAAAAGAGTTGGCGCGTTGCGGGTGGTGCGTGTTCGCCGCCGCCTTCGCTCCCGAACCGCTCGAACCCGTTTTCGCGTCAACGATAACGCGGTTCGCAATCAAATCATTTTTCACCAGAGGCGCGAGCGCGAGCAGAGTCGCGGTCGCAAAACATCCCGGATTGGCGATGCGCGTCGCACCCTTGACGGCTTCACGATTCGTCTCGGTCAAACCATAAACGAATCCGCTTTGAAGTTCCGGTGCGGTGTGCGTGGATTTATAGTGACGCTTGAAAACGTCCATGTCGCCCAAGCGAAAGTCGCCCGACAAATCAATCACCTTCACATTTTCAGGCACGCGCGGCGCAACGTCCATCGCCGCTCCGTGCGGCAAGGCGAGAAACAAACAATCGAGATTTCCAAGTTGATTCAAATCTTCCGGCGCGCTCACAAAATGCAAATCCGTCAAGCCGTACAGATTGCGATGCACCTCACCGACCCTCTTGCCCGCGTGTTCATTCGCAGTCGCTAACACGACTTCCGCCTGCGGGTGAAACAACAGTATGCGAAGCAGTTCGCTTCCGCCGTAACCCGACGCCCCGAAAATCCCGATGCGAATTTTGTTCATTATTTGCAATTTGAAATCTCAAATTTGGAATTATTCTTGTGCTTCAACTTGTGTTGCACAATCTCGAACAACCGTCCGCCGTCGCGTCGCGCATTGCCCGCCGGAACGCCGAACTCGCGCGTGATGTAATCCTCGCCCATCTGCGAATCGGTGACCGAACCCGCGACGACTGTGATTTCAATTCCGCGCCGCTTCAGTAATTCAATGCCGCCCCACGCCCCTACATAATCGCCCGCGCAAAACACGAGTGCCGTCATCGCGTCGCGCAGTTCCGCATCTTCAAACACCGAATCAACCGAATAACCGCCGAGTATGCCGTCGCCGCATTCGATAATAATCACGTCCGGTTGCGATTCGTTAAGCCTGTTGATTATCGCTTTCGCCACCGGCGCGAGCGTGTCAAGCCCGACGGTCGAAGGCAACCCGCAATCGAGAAAACTCGCGGTCGCAATCGCGCCGTGGTCAGCCATATGCAAGGTGTCACGCAAACACGCGACGCCCGAAAGTTTCCCCGCCGCGACGCGCAAACCCTGCCTCGTCGCCTGTCGCACCAACTCCGTCGCCGCCACCGTCTTGCCGCTGTTCATGCACGCCCCCGCAATCATCACGACGGGCGCACTCACGCCCAGATTATTCACCAAAGGCAACGCCGCGTCCGCGATATTCAACACGCGCTCACCCGTTTCATCACACACCGAGCCGACGACTTCCAATCGAATCGCATCACTCAAACTCGAATGATGACCCGTGCAACGTCCCATCACGCCGCCCATGTTGAGCAAATGCAACTCATCGCCCGCCGCGATTTCTTCCGGCACATCACCGACGAAACCTTTCAACGCGCGCCTTCGCCCAAGCACGCCGACGAGCATGTCACCGACATTTATCATCGCCAATCTTCCGGTCGGCAATTCCAAATTGTTATAAGTCGCACTCGTCGTCAAAGCCCGCGCGACGACGACATCACCCGTCCGCGCCATGCGTCTCTCACGCACGACGCCGAGCGTGCGCGGCAAATTAAGATGATACGTTACCGAACCCGTCTTATCGGCTTCGACCACGCTGATGCTCGTTTCACTTGTGCGCTCAATGGTTTGCATTGTCATCATTCCTTTGCATAAAAACTCTGCGTGCCTCTGCGTCCGCCCTCTGCGGTACTCTGCGTTAAGAAGTTTTTTGACGCAGAGTACCGCAGAGAGAAAGACGCAGAGACACGCAGAGAAATCATTATGAAGTTACTCCGGCGGTTTGCGTTGACGACTCGCGCGCTTCTCGCATCTGCGCCAGTGTTCGCAAACGCAAAGCGTTCAACTTGATAAAACCTTCGGCGTCGTGTTGGTCATAAACATCATCGGCTTCAAACGTCACCAACTTCTCGTTGTACAGAGAACGCGGTGCGCGGCGTCCCGTCACGGTGCAACTGCCGCGATATAACTTGACGCGCACATCGCCCGTCACGTCCCGTTGCGTGTCGTCAATCATGCGGCGCATCAGTGCGGCTTCGGGCGCAAACCAAAAGCCGTAGTAAATGCTTTCGGCGTACTTGACTCCGAGCGTATCGCGCAAACGTGTCACTTCCCTGTCCATCGTAATGGATTCCAGAGCGCGGTGCGCGGCTTGTAAAATCGTCACGCCCGGCGTTTCATATACGCCGCGTGACTTCATTCCGACGAAGCGATTTTCGACTAAATCAACGCGCCCGACACCGTGACGCCCGCCAATCTCATTCGCTTTGGTCAACAATTCAACCGCCCCCAATGCCTCGCCGTTCATCGCCACCGGAACGCCGCGCTCAAAACTAATCTCAAGGTTTTCGGCTTCCGCTAAGGCGTCTTCCGGCGCGCGTGTCAGCTGAAAAATATCGGCGGGCGGCTCTCTCCATGGGTCTTCGAGGATGCCGCCTTCGTAAGAAACGTGCATTAAATTGCGGTCGGTCGAATAAGGTTTTTCAAGCGTCGCCGTCACCGGAATGTTATTCGCTTTTGCATATCCGATAAGGTCGCTTCTGCCCTTAAACTCCCAATCGCGCCACGGAGCGACGACTTTTATATCCGGTTTGAGTGCATAATATGTAAGCTCGAATCGCACCTGATCATTGCCTTTGCCGGTCGCACCGTGTGCCACTGCATCCGCGCCTTCTCTCATCGCAATCTCGATTTGCTTGCGCGCGATAACGGGGCGGGCGAGCGATGTGCCGAGCAGATACACGCCCTCATAAACCGCGTTCGCCTTGATTGCCGTCCACACAAATTCTTCGACGAACTCACGACGCAAATCCTCGACATACAACTTCGACGCGCCCGTCGCACGCGCCTTCTCGTCTAAGCCTTCAAGTTCCTCGCCCTGTCCTATGTCGGCGCAGTAACACACGACTTCCGCATCGTGCGTCGCTCGCAGCCAGTGGAGCATGACGCTCGTATCGAGTCCGCCCGAATACGCGAGAACGATTTTTTTGATGTTTTGCTTCATTGATATTTGCCTTCTAAATTTACTCGAATGCCGATTTATGCGAACAATTCCCACAGCTTTCGCATCGCCGCGCGCCGAAACTTATTCTCACGCACGGCGATGAAAATCGTATCCTCGCCCGCTAATGTACCGGCGATTTCGACGATATGCGCGCGGTCAATCCGCACCGCGACCGCCGATGCCATGCCCGATTCACACTTGGCGATAACCAGCCCGTTGCCCGCCTGTTCGAGACTCAACAGTCCGTGAGATTCCGCGCCGTTGTTGGCGGAGTTTGGCAACGTATATCGCCCTTTCTGTTTGACGATACCGAGTTCTTCCAAATCGCGCGACACACTCGATTGAGTCACAAGTAACCCCGCGCGCTCCAAACGCCGCGCGAGTTCGGCTTGCGTTGTGATGCGTTGTGTCGAAATCAGATTCGAGATTTTCTGTTGGCGGCGTTCTTTTTCCATAAGGCTCACAGTTTTTATTTATGCAAAAGATTTGCATATCTTTCGCATAGATGCATAAAATAGCAAACTTGATGCAAAGCCGTCAAAGATTAAGGAACATCAGACGATGACCGAAAATAGAAAATTATGGGGCGGACGTTTTACGGATGAACCCGATGCGGCGTTCGCACGGTTTAATCAGTCGCTCGGCTTTGACCGTCGTCTATTCGCCGCCGACACAAAAGCGAGTCTCGCGCACTGTGAAGCTTTGCGGCGCGCGGGTGTTTTGGATGCGCCGGAAGCGACACGCATCGCGGAAGGATTACGCCTTATCCTTGCCCGCGCGACGGAAGACGGGGCGGCGTATTTCGACGAATTGAGCGAAGCCGAAGATGTGCATACGTTTATCGAGACGCGGCTGATAGAAATCGTCGGCGACGCGGGGCGTAGGCTTCACACGGGCAGGAGTCGCAACGACCAAGTGGCGACGGCGATGCGCTTGTGGGTGCGCGATGCGGTTGATGATTTGCACTCGCAAATTCGCCTTGTGCAAACGAAGCTGGTTGAAAGCGCGGAAGCGAATTTCGACGCGGTGCTACCCGGCTACACGCACTTGCAACGCGCGCAGCCCGTGCTGTGGGCGCACTGGTGTCTCGCGTATTTCGAGATGATGGGGCGTGACGTTGAACGTTTTGCCGATGCGCGAAGGCGTGTGAATGTTCTGCCGCTTGGGTCTGCCGCACTTGCCGGAACGAGCTACGCGATTGACCGCGAACAGGTTGCGCGTCAACTAGGGTTCGATGAGGTGTCACGCAATAGTCTTGATGCGGTGAGCGACCGTGATTTCTGCGTTGACTTTACACACGCCGCCGCGCTCGTGATGGTGCATCTTTCGCGCATGAGCGAAGACATTATCCTGTACGCTTCATCGGAGTTCGGCTTTATCGAACTTAGTGACCGTGTGAGTACGGGTTCGAGTCTGATGCCGCAAAAGAAGAACCCCGATGCGATGGAATTGGTGCGCGGAAAAGCGGGGCGCGTCTTCGGTCACAACATGGGTTTGCTGGTGATGATGAAGGGTTTGCCGCTCGCTTATAACAAGGATATGCAGGAAGACAAAGAAGCCGTGTTCGACGCCGCCGATACCGTGCGGGCTTGTTTGCAGACGACCGCGACGGTCATCGCCAACATCACTTTGCACGACGATGCGATGCGTGCGGCGGCAACGCGCGGTTACTTAAACGCGACGGAACTCGCCGATTATCTGGTCGGGCGCGGAATGCCTTTTCGCACGGCGCACGACCTGACGGGGCGCATCGTGCGTCACGCGATTGAGCGCGGGGTTGAGTTGAACGATTTATCTTTGGAAGAATTGAAAAGTTTTTCAGCGTTGATTGAACCTGACGTGCATCACGCCCTGACGCTTGAAACCACGCTCGCAAGCAAAACTCAAACGGGTGGAACTGCCCCCTCGCGCGTGCGCGAAGCTTTGACGGCGGCGCGCGCAAAGTTAAAAAGTGAAGTCAACGATTAAAGAATGGTGTTCACGGGAGCGAATTAACTTTCATGTAATGAAGTGCTTTTATGCTGGCGTCGTTAGCGTCGTAAATATGCTGACGGCGTTAGCGTCGTAAATCTTCTTTACCGATTACCAAGAATGCGAATCAAGGGTTTAAGTATGTCCTGTCTTTAGCTGCGGCAGCAGCGATGAGACGGTAGCCCACAGTGAAGCGAAGCGTAACTGTGGGAAGCAATAGTAGAGAGAGGTTTCCAAGCTACGGTAGTAGCGGTAGAAATCAGGTGGAAGCGATCTCATCGGGTTATCTTACGCTGCTACCGCAGCTGGAAATCTTGGTATCGCTTAAACCCACAGTTACGCTTTGCTTCACTGTGGGCTACCGTCTTGCCGCTACTCCGTAGCTAATGAACATGGCAATCGAAGTCCTTACTCTTGATTCGCATCAAGACTCTTTATCGTAAATGCGTTTGGTGAAACGATTGGTCAGGGGATTTCCTTTCAATCTCAACTCGCATTTCGATAAATAACACCTAAATCAGAACATACGAGATTGGCACACAGCGTAAATCAGGCGATAAGGTTTTGACTTCGATGTTTATTGACTCATCCTGTAATGGCTGAAATATGCCGTGTACCAATGTCATATGGTCTGATTTAGTCGCAGAGGTTAAGTTTTATGCACAACTATGACGAACTTGCCGCCCGCACAGGATACTCAAGCGATGTGATTTCGCGTGTCATGAGCAACTCGCCGCAGGTTGAAGCCGGACTACGGCGGCGCGTACTCCGCGCGATTGCGAAACTCGGATACAATGCCGCGAGCATTGTTGAAACCTCGTCCGTGCATCGCTCTTACACCAAAAATCATGCGCTACTAAACGACGCACGGACTGAAGCACGGGTCACGACGCGCCCGTCAATCGCTCCGGCGATAATGACCGCGAGACGTTATATGCAACACACACAACCGCCGCCGCTCATCGCTTCACACACGCCGACGACGACGGCGCGCACGCTCATCAAAATCGTGCGCGCGGCGCAACCTATTTCGCGGGCTGACCTCGCGCGCCGTCTCGGTGTCAACCGCAGTACGGTCACGGAAATTGTTCGCCCGCTGCTTGATGCCGACATCTTGCGCGAAAAGCCGACCTTTTCTCCGTCGCGTACAACGCAAGTCGGACGCCCGCCTATCGCTCTGACACTCAATGCAGACGAGCGATTTTTCATCGGCGTCAATATCGGTGTCAGACAATCGCAAGTCGGAGCGTTGACGTTGAACGATGAAACACTCGCCCATGAAGTCTTCGATACGCCGCAAGACCCGGCGGCGGCAATCGCAAAAATTGTTGATTGCATTAAGGGCATTCGCGCTCAAATCGCAGACCGGAAGTTGTCGCTTATCGGCGTCAGCGTTCCGGGTCCGGTTGATGAAACGCGCGGCACACTTCTTTATGCTCCGCATCTCGCGTGGAACGACGTAGAGATTGCCGCGATGCTTAAACAACAATCGTCCAGCGTCTCGGACAGAATGCGCGGGGCGAGTGTTGTCACGCAGTCAAACGGCGTTTTAGATGCGACGCCGATTATTCTCGAAAACGATGCGACGGCGGCGGCGGTCTATGAAGCCCGACGGCGGCTCGCGCGCATTGAAACCGGAGCGGGCGAAGATTTTATTTTGCTTCGCGTCGGTACGGGCGTCGGCGTCGGACTCGTGCTTGGCGGCGAGGTTTATCGTGGCGGCGCGGGCGTCGGGGCGGGGATGACCGGAGAGTTCGGGCATATGACCATCGTCGCGGGCGGCAAGCAATGCGTGTGCGGCAATCGCGGTTGCTGGGAACGCTACGCATCGGCTTCGTCAGCCGCCGCGCTTTATAACGGTGAGCGGATGAACACATCGGGGACAGGCGCGCTTCGTTTCCTTGATGTCGTCGCGCGTGCCGAAGCGGGAGAGCGGCGCGCCCGTGCGACGCTCGAACAGGTCGGCGACTATCTGGGCATCGGCATCGCCAATGTTATATCGGGTCTCGGTGTGACGAACGTCATCGTATCGGGTCGCATCGTTCACGGTTGGGCGTTTATACGCGACGCACTTCACGAAGCCTTGACGCGCAGCATGGTCGGCAGACTCACACGCTGGTCGGTCGAAGCCGGAGAACCGACGGGCGCGGGTTTGGGCGGGGCGTTTGAAGTCGCCATTGATGAATACATCGCCCGACTTGCACCGTGAATCAGTAGCCAGAAGCCGAGAAGCCGAGAAGCCAGTAGCCAGAAGAAAAGAATCGTCTTCATTCTGGCTACTGGCTTCTTGGCTTCTGACTCCTGCACTAAGCTATGTCTTGCGCGTCGCCGTCGTCGAGGACGAAGGTGATAAGCAAATTGACTTGGTACTCGGAGATGTTGTTGCCGTCAATTTTGATTTGATGTTCTTTAATCCACGCGCTTTTGACGTTGCGTAGGGTGGCGGTGGCGCGTTGAACGCCTTGTTGCACGGCGTCCTCAAAACTCTTGGTTGAAGTCGCGCTGATTTCTGTAATGCGGGCTACTGACATGATGTTAATTTCTCCCTTGATTCTTCTTGGTTAAGTGGTGGAACTTTTGTTGCCGGTTATCTTAACAGGCATGTTGGGACAAAGCTGAATCATCCGCGTTACTTTTCTGTTTCCCGTTCGCTGGCTTTGACTTCCGTTTCGATTTCGCGCTCGACTTTGGCAAGCGTGCGTGTACTCGTGGTTTTCGTCGAAGCTTTGAGCATTCGCAAGACGGCTTCTTCTTCCGGGTCGCGTTCGGCTTGCGTGCGGTTGATGCGGCGTTTGCGGCGTGGGGTAAATTCTTCGAGCGTGACGCCTTCCATGTAACGCTCCATCACCGCCGGATGTATGTAGCATGAGCGGCACACGGCGGGAGTATTCCCAAGATGTTCGGCAACCCTTTTGACGGCTTTGACGACATTGCTTTTCGCGTGACGTTCGGTTTCGGCTTTGCCGATTTCCGCGAGATTAGTCGCGGCGAGCATCGTTCCGCCCCACGTTCGGAAGTCCTTCGCGGAAAAGTTTTCGCCAATCGCGCTCTTAATATATTCGTTGACATCGCGCGGGCGTATTGCGTGTGCGCTTCCTTCGTCGTCAACGTAGTGAAACAGTTTCGCCCCGCCGAGTGCTTTGATGTCGCGCATCAACATCGCCAATTCCTTATCAACCACGATGCGACGGTGCTTGATGTGGTGCTTGCCGACGAAACTGAAAACCAGTTTGCCTTTGCTGATTTCGAGATGACGATTACGCAACGTCGTCACGCCGTAAGTCTTGTATCGTTTGACGCTTTCCTCCGAACCGATGCGAAAGTAAAGCTCGTTAATAAGCCGTATAACGACGGCAAGGACACGTTCGCGGCTCAAAGTTTCATGCGCGAGATGTTGATTCGTCACACGTCGCAAGCCGGGCAAGAGTTCGCCGAAGCGTTCGATGCGGGCGTACTTCTTTTGCTGTTGGCGAAGCGCGAAGTTCGGATGATAGATGCGTTGGACGCGCCCCAAAGCATCTATCCCGATTGCTTGAAGCGAACCTCGCGGACGCGGATTGATGCGGACTTCCGCCCACGCGGGCGGGATGACAAGAGATTTGATACGTTCAAGCGTCGCGTCGTCGGTAATCTTTTTGCCGTCCGAAGTTTCATAACGAAACTTGCGCTTCGTACCGCTTCGCCGCCACCACTTCGCACGCTCTCCGCGCGTCATCTGTCCGGGCGTGAGTGTTGGTTGTGCGTTTTCTTTAGCGATGATAACCGTCTCGTTGGCTTTGGTGTTGGTCGCTGCCATCCCTTATCCGCTCGCTTTCACTCGACCTTTATTTCGCCCGCGATTTTGATTTCACTGCCCGCCGTCCCGATTCCCGCCTTCGCAATTTCAAGCGGCACGCGCCACGCCAGAGTCTTGATGCGACACGCGCCCGTGTTGTCTTCGCGGCAATAGTAAAGCGTCGTTGTCACGCGCAGTTCAGCCGCGCCCGCCGCCGTCGCTTTTAGCGGAATTGAGAGCGGCAGTTGTAAATCTTTCGATGAGCGCGTCAGGGTTTGTTTGCCGTCGGGCAGCGCGATGAGTTCCGCGCCTTTGGTGACGGCGACCGTATAACGATGCGGCGCGAGTGCGTTTAAGTGATAGCCTTCCGGCAGTCGCACGTTCACCGTGAGCCGCGCATCCGAGGCTTGAACCGCTTGTGACGGCAAAGCGATTTCGTTCTTGTTTGCCGCCGTTAATTCCGAACTCATGTCGGTGGTCGAAACGGTGACGGACGCGGTATCGGGCGCGCTCAAGTTTTTGATGCGAAGCGTCGCGCTCTGTTTTGTTTTTAAGTCAACGATGCGAATCGCGTGATTGTTGGTGTCGGCGATGTAGAGTTTGCCGCGCGCGATGCTCATGCCGCCGGGTTCATAAAACGACGCCCGTTCGCCGTCCGCTTGTCCCGGCTTGCCCGTGCCGATGAAGGTCGTCGCATTGCCGTTCGTCGGATTGAGTTGTTTGATTTTGTGATTGTAAGTATCGGCGACAAGAACTTTACCGTCATGGAAAACGACGCCGAGCGGATGCTGAAAACGCGCCGCGTCGCCCGTGCCGTCACGGTCGCCGAACTCGAACAAATCGCCGCCCGCGAGTGTCCGCACCTGCGGCGTGGTATCAACACCGGCTTCCGTGTTCGTACTTCCTTTAGTCGTCGCTTCATCTTTGAAATCTATCTGGCGGATGATGTTCGATTCACTGTCTGCGACGTATAAATGTCGCCCGTCGGTTGCCAAACCCGAAGGCTGCGCGAACGCCGATTCGAGCAACCCGCCGTCGGCACGCGCTTCACGCCACCGCAAAGAACCGGCGAAGACACGCGCGGTGTTCGACGGTAAATCAACTTGCCAAATCTGATGCGTTCCCGCCATCGCAACGTATAGCTTGTCCTTCACAAGCAACACATCCCAAGGCGAACTAAGCGCGGTCTTCAGCGCATCGCCTTCGGCAACAGGCGAGCGCAGTTGTTCACCCGTTCCGGCAATCGTCGTCACGGTTTCGGTCTTAAAATCTACGCGGCGAATCAAATGATTCTCCGTGTCGGCGACGTACAGCCTATCGTTCAAACTATCGAACGCCATACCTTGCGGACGATAGAACGTCGCCTTGTCAAACGTCGCATCCTGTCGCCCCTGCGCCCCCGTGCCGATAGTTTTTAGAAGCGTACCGTCAAGCTTGGTGACGACGATGCGGTTATGATTCGAGTCGGCGATAAAGAGACGGTCGCCCCTTTCATCCGACGCCACCTTGCCGGGAAACGCGAGCGGCAAAGGCGCGGTCTTGGCGCGCTCCAAAGCCAACGTCAGAGGCTGTTCGTCAAGCGTGCCGCGAGCGCGAAAATCTTCAACGAGTTTGCCGATTGATTCATCAAGTACGTCGTAATTACCTTCACCGACGACTTTGCCGACGACGTATCCGGCGGGGTCAATCAGCATTTGTGTGGGCCAGGCGTTGACCGCGTAAGCCTGCCAGATTTTGAAATCGGCATCGTTCGCCACCGGATGCTCAATCTCATAACGCAGCACGATACGGCGTATGTTGTCCGTCTCTTTTTCGTTATCGAACTTCGCGGAGTGAACGCCGATGACGACGAGTTGATTCGCGTACTTGGCTTCGAGTTTTTTCAGGTCGGGAATGATATGAATGCAGTTGATGCAACCGTAAGTCCAGAAATCGAGAAGGACGATTTTGCCACGCAAGTTTTGCAAGGTAAGCGGGCGTTCCGTGTTGAGCCACGAACGACCGCCGTTCAATTCCGGGGCGCGCACTCGCCCGCGATATTCCGCCATTGCAGCACCTCTTTCCAATTCCGGCGCGCCTCCTACGTCGCCCTGTTGCGCCTGAACAGACACGGCATAATTCATTAAAGCAGTGAGACAAACGGCAATGCAAAACACCACGCGACGCACGACATAAGATGAACGCGACATATTAAAAACCTTTCACGAAACCGATGCGTAAAGCGCAAGTTTGATGCGCGCGTGAGTGTTTCGGCTTGCCTCCTCGAAAAGCGGTTCAAGGTTTAAGGCTCAAATTAAAGTATCTATGTTTTCACCGCGTTAGCGGAGGTTTGACTTTAGCCGTGCGTTTCAACGCACGGTGAGAGCGATGAAAATACCTCGTCGCGTCAGTGACGATTGAGCCGTTTATTCAACCGTCGCTGACGCGACGACGATTTAATTTCGGCTTTTCCGTGCGTTGAAACGCACGGCTAAAATCATTTAGTCGCTACGCGACTGATTTATGCACAAGGTTCAGTTATTTCCCGTGTTCAACCTTGAGCCTGAATAAATAACTCAGCCGTCTTCAGACGGCTTTCCCGAAGGGCATATAGACAGGTTCCGTTTGACGGCTGGGTTACGGGATCAATAAATTTGCAAGGGCGTTTTAACGTCCTTCTCTTATCCGGCTTTAGCCACACCCTACCCGAACGGCTCAAGCCGCGTGCAAAAGCCCAGCGAGATACGGGCTGCGGAGATTGATTCGCATTTGTCCCCAGCCGTCAAACGGAACTGGTCTATGTGCCGCTTCGCGGAAAGCCGCGTGAACGCGGCTGAGTAGCTACGAAACTCGAACCGCCTTACCTTCGTCTCACGGCTGAATGGTAAGATTGACGAACGATGAATGACCAAGCTTTTGAATCCCTCGAATACGAATCTTTGCGCGAACTCGTCCGCCGCGAAGCGCAAACGCCGATGGGTGCGGCGCGTGCCGCCGGACTTCGACCGATGAACGACGCGGGTGCGATACGCCGTGCCTTGCGTGCCGTATCGGAGAGCATCACGCTTCGTGAACGCGGTGCGATGTGGACGTTCTCCGAACTCGGCGACCCGACCGAAGCGATTCAAAGACTCGCCATCGAAGGCGCACCGCTCGACGGTTTAAGTTTGCTTGAACTCGCGCG
>JBGTMR010000029.1:0-7840 GCA_041743485.1 Pyrinomonadaceae bacterium | reverse complement strand
ACACGCAGCGTCGAAGCGTTGCGCGCAGTGATACGCGACGGTATCGAACATGCCATGTCGCAATTTAATTAAACGATGAATGCGAAATGATGAGTGATGAGTTGTAAATCTAAAACCGGTTTCCACTCATCGTTCATTATTCATCGCGCATCATTTTCCTTCTTGCTTCACACACACAACGTTGAGGCTTGACATCCATAAGGAGGATACAAGTTGGCAGAACCTAGAGTTTATGAAGTCGTTTTTATAATTGACCCGACGGTTGATGAAGAATCATCCACGCGGTTAAGCGAGAACTTACAACAAATCGTCACGGGACAGGGCGGCACAATCGTCAAAGCCGAAAGCATGGGACGCCGCAAGCTGGCGTATCAGGTTGAAGGTCACAAAGAAGGCGCGTACATGCTTTTCGAGATTTCGGGGACGGGCAAAGAAATTGCCGAACTCGAACGCCGTATGCGCGTCAACGACCAAGTGCTTCGCTACCTGACCGTGCGCGTTGACCTCGACCGTCGCCGCGCCGAGAAGATGAGCCAACGCCGCGAACTCAAAGCCGCCAAGTCTCCGGCAAATTTGGCAGGCGGAAATCGTCGCGGGGGTAGTTCGGATGGTGAAGGAGATGACGACGATGAAAGAGTGAGCGCGCCGTCGGGCGGAAACAATCGTCAGCAGGGAAATAATCAGGGAAATCATCGTCGCTTCCGTCGTCGTAAAGTCAGTCGTTTGTTAATCAACAAAGTTGACATCATTGATTTTAAGAACGCCGATATGTTGAGCGATTACATTCCCGAACGCGGTAAGATTTTGCCGCGCCGCATCACCAACACGACCGCCATGCATCAACGCATGTTGGCGGAAGCCATCAAACGCGCACGCAACATCGCGTTGCTGCCTTACGCGACCGACTAAGGAAGAAAGAGGATTACAAACTATGGCAACGACCACTATTTTGTTGCGTGAGGAAGTCGAACACTTGGGCGGACGCGGCGACATCGTGAAAGTCAAAGCGGGCTACGCGCGAAACTATCTGCTTCCGCGCAAACTCGCCGTGCAAGCCACGTCGAGCAACGTCCGGCAAATCGAACGCGAACGCGAAACGCTTTTACAGCGTGAAGCAACCGAACGCGACGCCGCGCAGGGGCAAGCCGGAGAACTTCAAAAGTTGAGTCTGGATTTCGAGCGGCGCGTCGGCGAACACGGCATCCTCTACGGCTCTGTGACTTCGATGGACATCGCGGAAGCCTTGCGCGAACGCGGTTATGAAATTGACCGTCGCCGCATCTCGCTCGGCGAACCAATTAAAGAAGTCGGAGATTTCACCGTCGCGGTACGTCTGCACCGTGAAGTGACGGTTGAAGTCCCTGTGCGTGTCATGCCCGAAGGCGGGGCGGCAACTGCTCCCGCGTCAACCCCGGAAGCGGCGACCTCAACTGAAACCGAAACCACAAACGACGCGACACCGGAAACGACGGAAACCTAAAAGCTTGCGTCTGTTTATACACGGTCTAAAGCGCGTCTGAAATTTCGCGTTGTTCACCGCCCTGCCGTGTAGTATATTTCGCGGCTGTAAGTTCTGACTTTTGTTTCTTCCAAGTGAAACAATCTCGTCACCAAACTTACAGCCGCTTTTCCTTTTCCACCGCAATCAACGTCGCAATTAAGCTTGAAACAACCCGATGTCAAGTCAATTCTTTCCGCCCAATTCTTCCAATCGTGAACAGATGCTTGAACGCCCGTTGCCGCACAGCGGCGAAGCGGAGCGGGCGATTCTCGGTTCTATCATCCTCGATAACGGCTTAATCAATCAGGCGATTGAACTGCTCAAGCCCGATGATTTTTATGTTCGCGCGCACGCGATGGTGTTTCGCGCGATGATCGGTTTGAGCGAACGCGGAGCGGAAATCAATCCGATTTTAATCGGCGAAGAACTCAAACGCGCGGGCGACCTCGAAGCC
Organism: Pyrinomonadaceae bacterium; assembly: GCA_041743485.1. Taxonomy (GTDB): domain Bacteria; phylum Acidobacteriota; class Blastocatellia; order Pyrinomonadales; family Pyrinomonadaceae; genus JANDLT01. The sequence goes on along the minus strand of JBGTMR010000029.1, from coordinate 5,885 downwards.
GTCGGCGGCTTTACGTTTATCTCCGAATTGACCTACGGCTTACCGCACTTTACGAATCTCGCCGCCTACGCCGATCTCGTCGGCGGCAATTCGATGATGCGAAAACTCGTCAAAGTCGCCAACAAAATTATCAGCGAAGCACTCGAAGGTGAAGACGAGCCGGTAGTCATCCTCGACCACGCCGAGTCTATGATTTTCGCTCTCGCCGATGAACGCACGCGGCAAGGCTTCTCTCACGTCAAACCGATTGCCGACGCGCTGCTTGAAAAAATTCAAGAGATGGGCGGACGCAACGCGATGTTGACCGGACTCACAACTGGCTTCTCTGAGATTGACCGCATGACATCCGGCTTGCAACCGCAAGACCTAATCATCATCGCCGCCAGACCATCAATGGGCAAAACTGCACTCTGTCTCACTCTCGCACAGAACGCCGCTTTACAGGCGGGGGCGGTGGTCGGCGTGTTCTCGCTTGAGATGTCGAAGGAGTCACTCGTGACCCGTATGTTATGTTCGGAAGGGCGCGTTGATTCGAGCCGCTTTCGTAACGGGTTTTTGGCGCGTGAGGAATGGGCGCGGCTGGCGAGTGCGCTTGGGCTGATGGCGGAAGCGCGGATTTTTATTGACGACACGCCGGGCATTTCGGTTTTAGAAATGCGAGCTAAATCCCGCCGCCTCGCCGCCGAGCAGAAGCGTCTGGATTTAATCATCGTTGATTATCTTCAACTGATGAGCGGTTCGGGAAAGCGCAGTGAATCGCGGCAACAAGAGGTTTCGCAGATTTCGCGCGAACTCAAAGGCTTGGCGAAAGAATTAAACGTACCGCTCGTCGCCCTCTCGCAACTCTCTCGCGCACCCGAAGCACGCACCGACCACCGCCCGCAGTTAAGCGACCTTCGTGAGTCGGGGAGCATTGAGCAGGACGCCGATGTCGTCGGATTTATATATCGTGAAGAACAATATAATCGCACGGAAGAGAACGCCGGAGTCGCGGAACTTATCATCGCCAAGCAGCGCAACGGTCCGACGGGTACGGTCAACCTCGCGTTCCTGAAAGAGTTCACGCGCTTTGAAAATATGTGGCGCGAATAAACCTCTCACACCCGAAACACATACGAATCTGAAATTCGACAACCACAACACGCGCCCGACGTGGGCGGAAATTGACCTCGACGCTCTCACGCAAAATTTCTCTTTTGTGCGAGAGGTCGTTGCCGATGGAGTCGGCATCGCCCCCGCCGTCAAAGCCGATGCTTACGGACACGGAGCGATTGAATGCGCGCGTGTGTTGGAGAGCGCGGGCGCGGCGTGGCTGTGTGTCGCGTTGCCGGAGGAAGGCATCGAACTTCGTCGGGCGGGAATTGTCGCCCCGATTTTATCGCTCGGCGGTTTCTGGCACGGGCAGGAAGCGGCGTGTTTGCGGGACTCAATCGTTCCCGTGATTTATCGCGCGGACATGGCGGAGGGTTTCGACCGCGCGGCGCGTGATGCCGGAGTCGTCGCCGATGTTCACGTCAAAATTGATACCGGCATGAATCGTCTCGGCGTTCCATACGATGCGCTCGCTGAATTTGCCGACGCGCTGGCGCGATGCCCGAATTTGCGCGTGGACGGTGTGATGACGCACTTTGCGAGTGCCGACGATAGAGCGCAGGACGATTTCACCAAGCTTCAAACACGGCGTTACTTTGAAGGGCTTGCGTTGCTCAAAGAGCGCGGGCATCGCCCGACGTATCGTGACCTTGCGAACTCGCCCGCACTGCTTTTGCATCCCGAAACGCGCGGCAATCTGGTCAGACCGGGCGGCGTGCTTTACGGTTTGTGGCAAGACATTCTGCCGCCGGATGTGTCGGCGGATACAACTTCAAACTCGAACTTAGACGCGCACATCAATCCGCACAAACTGCGAAACGTGATGAGTGTGCGTTCGCGTGTGACCTTGTTGAAGGAAGTCGCGGCGGGCGTACCGCTCGGTTACGGCGGCACGTTTCGCACCACGCGCCGGACGCATGTTGCAACTGTCCCCATTGGGTATCACGACGGGATTCCGCGCACGCTTTCAAATCGCGGGCGCGTCATCGTGCGCGCTCAGTACGCTCCAATCATAGGGCGCGTTTCGATGGATTTGACGCTGATTGATGTGACGGATGTGCGGGCGGTCGAGTTGTGGGACACCGTGACGTTCATCGGCGGCGATGGGGAATTGGGCATCACCGCCGCCGAAGTCGCGCGCCAAGCCGGAACGCTGTCGTATGAAATAACGTGCGGGATTAGCGGACGTGTGCCGCGAAGATTTGTAAATCGTAAATCGTGAATCGTGATAAGGCAGGTTTAATACTTCATGTTCAATGTAAAAAGTGATTTACCGCCGCTAACTTTGAACTACCTCTTATCATGATTTACGATTCACGCAAAACTACTGGAGCTTGAAATTATAAGTAATCACGCCTTGAACTTTGACGGGTATGTCGGAAAGTTTCGTCGGTGTGAATTTGGCTTGACGCGCGGCGTTGAGCGCGGCGTTTCGCAACAGAGCGTGTCCGCTCAAAGTCTGCGCGGAAATCACTTTGCCACTTTCGTCAATCAGGATTTGAATTTGAACTATGCCGGAGACGCGGGCGTTTTTGGCAACCTGCGGGTAGGGCGGTTCGGGCTTATAAGTTGCCAAGCCGTTGACGACGCCTTTGGAAACTACGGGCGGTTTAGACGGCTTAACGACGGGTTCGGCTTTCTTCGTGATAACGGGCGGAAGCGGCGGCGGGGTCGCGGCTTTGACTGAAGTGCCGTCGGTTGCATTGGCAAACGGATTGCGATTGCTGCCGCCGGGAATGCCGACAGGTGAACCGCCGTCGCTGTCGCGTCCGTTAAAAATGACGCCGATGTCTGGAAGCGAGGCGTGCGGGTTGGCGGCGGTGGATACGCTGTCGGGAACGAGGTCGGGGCGCGAAGGCGGCGCAATCGCTTCGACGCGCGACGGTAATTCGTCGGTCATCGCAGACTTTACCGGAGCGTTTGAACCGGCGGTCGAAGGGCGCATTTCTTCGGGTTCGATAAAGCTTATGTTTGGAGATTCAATCTGCGCGAGGGCTTCGAGATTATCTTGGTCAAGCCGCGCATCGTAGGCATAAACGCTGGCGACGAATGACGCGAGAATCAGCGCGGTGTAACCCGCGATGGTGAGTAGAAAGAAAGAACTTTTGCGGCGCACATCCCCTGCGTGCGAACCGGATTCAACTAAGTTTCCGAACATGTCGTGCTTCTCCTTAATCAAGTTCCCGGTGCCGTTGTGGGTTCAGTGGTGAACGGAGAAAATGCACGCTTGATTTTCAAACGTGCATAAACTTAGACAACCGTTTGCCGCGAGTTGTTCCATAAAAGTTTTCATGGCACGTCCGAGGCGCAAGATTTAGTGAGAAAACAAGACAGTAAAACGGAGGTGAACGGAGGCATAACGGAGTAAAACGGAGAGTTGAGAATTTCAAACCTTAAACCTCTATCATGTCTTCCTCCGCTCACCTCTGTTATGCCTCCGTTCACCTCCGCTACACTTAACCCACAAACATGATTGCCCGAAAATGATTACCGCCCGCAAAGCACTTTGGTTTGAACGCCTGTTCGCAACTTACAACCGCAACTTGCTGGCGCGACGCTTTCAGGGTTTGCGCGTGCGCGGCTTGGAACACCTGAAGGCACAAGCTTCATCAACATCGCCGCTTGTGCTTTACGCGAATCATGCGAGTTGGTGGGACGGACTCGTAACGTTTCAAGCCGGACACTATGCCGGACTCGACCAGTTTTTTATGATGGAAGAAAAGCAGTTGCGCGAGTATCCTTTGTTTCGTCGGTTGGGTTGTTTTTCGGTTGTGCGCGATGATGCACGCCTCGCGCTTCGTAGCATCCAGTACGCGGCGGATTTATTAAACGACACCAACCGTGCGCTCTGGATTTTTCCGCAGGGCGAACTCGCCGCGAATGACTTGCGCCCGCTCAAACTGTTTTCCGGGGCGGCACGCATCATCAATCGTTGCGGACGTGATGTTGTACGCGCCGCGCCCGTGGCGATGCGCTTTGAATTTCTCGACGACTTTCGCCCCGAAGCTTTCCTAAAGGTTGGTACTCCCGACATCATCGAAGCATCTAAACACTCAAACGCGAAACAATTAACGGCAAGATTCGAGCATCGTTTGACCGCCGAACTCGACGCTTTGCGTGATGATGTGAAGCACAGAAACTTCGCGGGCTACGATGAAATCATCGCCCCACAACGGCGTAGTTGAACAATAACAAGGAGAGCGTGTGGTGAAAGCAAGCGGCACAATTTATGTTTGTCAGAAGTGCGGTTCTCAATCGCGCAAGTGGTTGGGCAAATGCCCTGATTGCGGCGAGTGGAATTCGATGATTGAAGAACGCTCCCGCGCCGCCGCGCCGAATAAAGGGTTGGGCGGCAACTTCAATGCACGCGGGGCGCAACCCGTCGCGTTCACCGAAATTGAATCGCAAGACGACGCGCGCATCACGAGCGGCATCACCGAATTTGACCGCGTGCTTGGCGGCGGAATAGTTCCCGGAAGTCTCGTGCTTATCGGCGGCGATCCGGGCATCGGCAAAAGCACTTTGCTGCTTCAAGTCGCGGATAGTTTGAGCCGCAATAGTGAGGACGCGACGGAAGACGGTGAAATCTCGAACGTCGTTTTGTACATCTCCGGCGAAGAATCGGAACGGCAAATCAAGATGCGCGGTGAGCGTCTCAATATCAAAGCGGACAATTTGTTTTTGCTTCCCGAAACGACGCTTGAAAACATCTTGGATACGGTCGAGCGCATACGCCCGAAAATCATTATCGTTGATTCGATTCAAACCGTGTTTTCCGCCAACATAGAGAGCGCGCCGGGCAGCGTTTCGCAGGTGCGCGAAGTCGCGGGCAAGTTTCTGATGCTCGCCAAGCGCGAAGACATCCCCGTGTTTCTCATCGGACACGTCACGAAAGACGGCTCAATCGCCGGACCTAAAGCCTTAGAACATATCGTTGACACGGTGCTTTATTTTGAGGGCGAACGTCACCACAATCACCGCATCGTGCGCGCGACGAAGAACCGTTTCGGAGCGGCGAATGAACTCGGTGTGTTTGAAATGACGGGCGCGGGATTAGTCGCGGTCGCCAATCCGTCGGAGATGTTCTTGCAGGAACGACCGCAAGGGGCGGCGGGTTCAATCGTAATGGCGTGCATGGAAGGCACGCGCCCGATGCTCGTTGAAGTGCAAGCTTTGGTCGGTTCATCCAAGTACGGCACGGGGCGACGCATGGCTCAAGGCTATGACACAAACCGCGTCGCGCTCCTCATCGCCATGTTGGAAAAGCGCGTCGGCTTAAACTTGGGCGGCGATGACGTGTTCGTCAACATCGCGGGCGGACTTGAGATTGACGAACCGGCGGCTGACCTTGGAGTCGTCGCGGCGATAGTTTCGAGCTTTCGCAACAACCCGATTGACCAACACACAGCCGTGTTCGGTGAAGTCGGTTTGACGGGCGAAGTGCGCGGCGCATTACAGGCGCAAGCCCGCGTCCGCGAAGCACAGGCTTTAGGTTTTAAGCGCGTCATCTGTCCGGCAACTAACACCGTCGGACTCGAAAGACTTTTGGGCATACCCGCCATCGGCGTTCGCACCGTTGACGAAGCCCTCGATGAACTTTACGGCTAAACACAAGCATGGAAGACGAACAGCGATTATACTCCTAAAAATTCATTAGACCTCTTGCAAAAGTCGTCCCGTTAGGGACGTTTGATTTTAGCCCAGCGATTTATCGCTGGGTACAGGATGAACAACATACCGTGTCCCGTAGGGACACTTGAAAATCCGGTCAGTCGTCCCTACGGGACTGGGTA
>JBGTMR010000028.1:0-2931 GCA_041743485.1 Pyrinomonadaceae bacterium | reverse complement strand
ACGAGCATTCAATGAACACCTGCTGGATGTTGTTATTTCAAAGTTAGCTTTAGAGCCGACTATGATAAAAAATCATCCGCACTACGATTATTTAAGAACTTACGGCGCAATCGCCGCATGATTCTGTCCGAACCATTGATTTGGATAAAGATAAGATTTAGGTTACGACAAGGAATTTAGAAGTTGATGAATTGTGCTTTTCACCAATCAAACCGCGCCGTCGCAAATTGCGATTCGTGCGGGCGCGCCTTGTGTCCGGCGTGCGACCATCGCGTGCGCGGTTTTCCGTTGTGTCAGGATTGCATCGTCGCGGGCGTCGAATCGCTCAAGAAACAGCAGGCGCAACAACACGCAATGGCGAACAAAGTTCCCGCGCTTCAACGTCGTTCGTCGCCGTTTATCGCGCTTGTGTTGTCGTTTCTCGTTCCCGGTTTGGGTGCGGCGTACAACGGGCAGACCTCAAAGGCTCTGGTTCACTTCGCCATCTTCGCCAGCTTTTTTCAAATCGCCGTCATCACGAACGGCGAACTGTTTTTCGTACTCGGTATTTTTGCGACGCTGCTGTTTGCCGCCGTTGACGCTTATCGCACCGCGCAAATTATCCGCGACGGCTTTTCACCGGATGCCGAACTCGATTGGATTGCGCGCCGTTTCGCCGGAAACCCGCTCGCGTGGAGTCTGATTTTAACGACGCTCGGCGCAATCTTTTTCTCGCACACCGTGCTTCGCTATGAACTTCCGATGCGCCCGATACTCGCCACCGCGCTCGTCGCGCTCGGCATCTATACGCTTTACGATTACATACGCATCAGCCGCCGCCGTCGCGCCCCGCTCTTTGGAGCGACCCGCGCCAACCTCCGCGCAAACGATGCGCTTTTGCCGTCGGCTTCGACTGTGGGGCAAAGCGGTTGGCGCGAACGCTAAAACGATGACGCGAACGGGCGCGTTTTGTTATGATGACTTTGCCGACTTCGGCGCATCGGTGCGAAACGATTTTCAGGCAACACAAAAAAAGCCTTTTACAAAACGAGAGACTTTTGGACGACCTTCACAACGGCATTACATTTAGTGAAAAGGAAACGACTTCGATGTGTACATTCTTCAAATCTGCCGGACGACTCGGCGCAATCATCGCTCTCATCATGCTTTTCGTCGGGCTGATGAAACAGATCATCGCGCTTATCAGCACGTTGATTTTCGCCATCAAATTCGGCGTCATCGCCCTCTTCGCAACGATGCTGCTGATGGTCGTGTTCTCGATGCTTCGCGGACGACAGAAGCGGCGGCGCGAAATGGAAGACCTTTAATCTAAGGTTGCCAATTTAACGACGCGGTGAAGCACATCGCATCGCATATAAACTTCTCCGCAAACGGGCGGGAGGTAACGCGCAACGACGTTACCTCCCGCCCGTTTTGCGTTTGCTTGTAAAGTTTATGTTTCAGGATTACATTGCGAATCATCGCGGCTCGAATTTACAACTCTTGATTTTAGCGGCACGAAACCACACGGAGACAAGGATGATGAAACAACCGAATTGCACACGATGCGCGCGGCGGACGACGGTGATGTTGATTGCGCTCGGAACATGTTTTTTGATGTTCGCGGCGAACCTCTCAAACGTTCGTGCCGCGTGGCGCGCGCTCGACGAAGCCCGCGTCACACGTCTTGACTCAAGCGGAAGGCGCACTCTCCAAATTGATTTTGCGGGCGGCGGGCGCGGGCAAATCTTCTTCGTCACGCCCGATGTCGTCCGCGTCCGCATCAACCCGCGCGGCGCGCTTGAAGCGGATACATCCTACGCCGTCGAAGACAGAGGCGCGGCGGGTGCGAACGTCGCGCAATTTGCCGGAAGCGAAGATGCGCCGGAACTCGTCGGTGCGTCGGGCGTGCGCGTGCGCCTCAATCCGAAGACGTTTCGCATCACGATTTACGACGCACAAAATCGCATCGTATGTGAAAGCGACCTGACACGACCCGCGATGTTCGATTCTGAAACGGGAGAATTTGAAACCCACATCAAACGCGCGTCGGAAACCGAAACTTATTACGGATTTGGTGAAAAGGCTTTGCCCGTGTCGCGTCACGGTCAACGCATGGTGAACTGGAACACTGACACATACGGTTATCCGGCGGGACTCGACCCGATTTATCAAACGATTCCCTTTTACATCGCCCTCAACAAAGGCACGGCTTACGGCTTATTTTTCGACAACACGTTTCGCACGTTCTTCGATACCGGCAAAACGGATGAGCGTCGTTTGTCGTTCGGGGCGGCGGGCGGCGAACTCAACTATTACATCTTCACGGGCGGCAACGAACGCTCACCGAAAAAGGTTGTCGCTGATTATGCCGACCTGACGGGACGCGCTCCCGCGCCGCCCGCGTGGGCTTTGGGTTATCAACAATCGCGCTGGGGTTATTATCCCGAAAGCCGCGTCCGCAAGTTAGCCGCAGACCTTCGCCGCAATCGCATACCGTGCGATGTCGTGTATCTCGACATTGATTATATGGACGGTTATCGCGTTTTCACTTGGGACAAAACGCGCTTCCCGAATCCGAAAACTTTAATGAGCGACCTTCGCGCGCAAGGCTTACGCACCGTCATCATCATTGATCCGGGCATCAAGGTTGACCCGAATTATTCGGTTTATACCGAAGGCAAACAGGCTGGTCACTTCGTCAAAGACGCGACCGGCAAAGAACTCAACATGAGCGTGTGGGCGGGCGTTTCGGCGTTCCCCGATTTCACCGACGCGCGGGCGCGCGAGTGGTTCGGCTCATACTACAAGACGCACTTGGACGAAGGCGTCGCCGGATTCTGGAACGACATGAACGAACCCGCGACTTTCCTACCCGACGTTCTCGACGAGCCGCGCATCTTTCATCATCCCGGCAAAACTTTTCCGATTAACACACCGCACGCGGGCGAC
>JBGTMR010000027.1:0-16456 GCA_041743485.1 Pyrinomonadaceae bacterium | reverse complement strand
GGAGCGCAAAAGTCAATCCTTATCACCACGCCCTATTTTCTGCCGGACGAAGGGGCGCAAGGCGAATTGATACGCGCGATTAAAGAGCGCGACGTAAAAGTTAAAATCATTGTTCCCGGCGACAATATTGACCATGCCGTCGTGCGAAGTTCGAGCCGTCGCATGTACGGGGATTTACTGCGCGCGGGAGCGGAGATTCACGAATACAAACCCGGCATGATTCACACCAAGTCACTTATCGTTGACGGCTTCTGGAGCGTTGTCGGTTCGACCAATCTGGATAATCGTTCGTTCGGGTTAAACGATGAAGTCAACCTCGCCGTGCGTAACCTCAAACTCGCCGCGCGTCTTAACGAGGACTTCGAGCGTGACCTTGCCGACAGCCACCGTGTCACTTACGAGGACTGGCGCAACCGCTCATACCGCGAGCGCGTCGTCGAACAGGTCGGACGGCTTTTGCAAAGACAACAATAAACAGGAGTCAGAAGTCAGGAGCCAGTAGCCAGAATAAAACGCGCTTCGCCTTTCGTCTTCATTCCGGCTTCCGTCTTCGTTCCGCTTCCTGTCTTTATTCTGACTCCTGACTTCTGACTTCTGACTCCCGCTTTTCATGTTTCGCATCGCAACCTACAACGTGCATAAATGCGTCGGGCTTGACCGTCGCGTGCATCCGTCGCGGATTGCCGGAGTGTTGCGCGAGACGGAAGCGGACATCATCGCGCTTCAGGAAGTTCTCGGCGGTGAGGGTAAAGGGGAAGCCAATCATTTGCGGGACATCGCGGAGGAACTAGGGTTCGAGTTTTGCGCCGGAATAAATCGAAGCATTCGCGGTGTAGGCTACGGCAACGCGGTGTTGAGTCGGTTTCCATTAAGGGCGCATCGCAACCACGACATCACGCGCACAGGACTTGAGCCGCGCGGATGTCTGGAAGCGGAGATTATGATTGAGAATGACGGGCGGAGTTTGCCTTTGCGCGTGTTCAATGTGCATCTCGGCACATCGTTTATGGAGCGACGTTATCAAGCGAAACGATTGTTGGGCGGCATCATTGATAAAGAGAAAGCGACGGACGCACCGCGCATCGTGCTTGGTGATTTCAACGAGTGGACGCGCGGGCTGGCGTCGCGCATGTTCAACGCGGAGTTTGAATGCGCCGAACCGCGTGAGCATATCGCACAGTCAATGCTTGTGCGCGGGCGGACTTATCCGGGCGTGCTGCCGTTTCTGCATCTCGACCATATTTATTATGACGCGAAGCTTAAACTGCGCGGCTTGAAGTTGTTGCGTAATGCGCGGTCGCTGGTGGCTTCAGACCACCTTCCACTCGTCGCGGATTTTCGTTTTGATGTGGCGTGAGAGTCGGCGCGGAACAAGAAGTTAATGAGGCGAATCCCACTAAACTCGACTTTTCCGTTCGGGTTTAGTGGGATTCATGATGCTTGGCAAGGCACGGTACTAAGGTGCTTTCACAAGAAACACATCCCATGCCCACCGTCCAACTTTTGCGCGCCGTGCATCCTGCACTTTTGCTCGGTAACTGAACCGATTACCATATTGGTCGGTTTGTTTAGACTTTTTGTAGTCAAGTTCGATTGCTACGATGTCCAGCGAGGGCAGCGTGTGTAGCTCTCCTGAGTCGGAAACGCCGTTATGATTCGTGTCCTGCCACAAACTAAGTAACGTGAAAATAGCGTCTCTAGCATCTATAGAACGATCACCGTTGCCACCGTTTTCCGTCTTGTCATACTCAGCGAGCGCAAGAAATCCATTGCGCGCAGAAGCGGGAGGCTGCGGCGTGTAATTACCGAACAACTCTTGTCCGCTATCAATAGCACCGTTGTCATTCCGGTCAAGAGCAAGCCACGCATCGTCGGAGTTTGCAGATGTCCAAGAAAGTCGCTCTGTGGCTTGGTCGCCTTCTATATCGAAGTCCACACCATTGCTTCCACTCGTTAAGTCGAAGCCATCTCCATCTATGTCTATGACTATTGGCGAGTAGCAACCGCGACAACGCTTCCAAATTCCGCCACCTGCTTCGCATTCTGCCGCAAGGAAATTGTCTTCCGGCTCCTGACACCCGCCCGGACGGATAGTCTGTGTATATCGTCCATTATCAATTCCCGGGTCACCGGGCGAACCAGTAGTACTGGGTGTTCCGCCACCGAGCGAGAATCCGGGAACTCCGGTGCCACCGGGTCGCCCAACTGGTCCGGAAGAACAATTGAAATTTGACGCAGGGTTGCCGCCGACACCGCCCTCTCCGGGGGTACCGCCTACGCCGACCCTACCGGGCGTACCGCCGGGTCCAGCACCTCCTTTGCCTTCAGTGTGAAAAATGTTTCCAGCAAATCCACTTGGAACGGAAACAGTGATGTTGCCACCACTACCGCCGTTGCCACCTTTACCGCCCCGACTACCATCGCCTCCTCTACCGCCGACACCGCCACTCGTACCATCACCGCCGCTGCCGGAACCTCCTTGCTCACATCGGCAATTAGCTCCATCCCCGCCTTGTCCTCCATCAGGACCCTTCGCGCCCGGCGTGCTGAAACCTCCTGGTCCTCCTTGCCCACCCTGTCCGCCATCGGTTCTGTATGTGTAAGTCCCGGTGGTGCTGGTGATGCTGGTGATGATTGCGGTTCCACTTTCACCATCCTTACCTGTCCCTCCTTCGTCACCAGCAAAGCCATCACCCCCAATGCCGGGAATGCCGCCGCGATCTCCGTTCGGTCTGTTTTCCGCACAAACTCCATCTCTTCCCTTCGGAGCAGGGTCAGGAAGCGACTGTTGTGCGGGCGAACCCGACGGACCTTGTGTTCCGGTTTCTCCCCCGCGCCCGCGATTATCTATGAAGTTTTGCATTGATGCTTTGCGGAACAATACTTGGTTTGTGGCTTGTTTTTGCAATTCAAGCCACTCCTTATGACCTTGCCCGCGCGTATCTATGGTGATACTTCCGTCTTGAATCAGATACGGCACGAAACGCTTTATGGATGAAGAATTGCTTCTAAAACCAACGTTCGTGAAACGCGCTTGCTGTTGCTTCATAGCAACTTCTAGCGTCACGCCTAGCAATCCTTCCCTTTCAATCGGAAAGAAATAAATGTTGTGGTTGCCCTTGAGAACTGCATTCTTGCCTTCAAATATCACCTGTTTAGCAAGTATCACGGTGTCCCCGGTAATTTCCACTTCTTCGGGTAAATATAAAATATCAGCAAGCTGTACGCCTTTTATCCGTTTAGAGGCTTGCCGTGTGACATACATCTCCGGCAGTTGTGCGAGTTTTGGCGCAAGCTTTTTGCGCCAATCAGGGTCTAATAGTTCTTCAGGCTCGAAACCTACACCCCTTTCTTGAAGCAGGACACGCGCTGGCTCGAAGTTTTTTTTCACCTTCTCGCCATCAACAGACTCTTGTTTTAGTCGCTCACGCAATGCTTTGACTGCGGTAGAGGAAGCCTGTTCTTGTGCATAGATTGCGTTTGTGGTTGCCGTTGAAGGAACACTTCCAGGAGAGGTAAGGGAAGTAATAAGCAAAAGCGTTAGAAGGAACTTTTTCATAGCATTATCCCCGAGAAAGCAGACGTTGAAATAAATCGCCGTTGGCGAGAGGAAGGAACACTTACAAATAATCTGACTCTACTCGCACTGCTGGCGACAAGCAAGCAGTTGCCCTTACACTAAAATGCACAACTGCAACGCAATTGATAAGCATCAACCGCGAGGCGAATCAAGCAAGAAGCATTCTTTGACTGGTTGAATGTCATCTGCCCGTCAACGAGCGTGAAGCGGTGTAGCGATAGTCTTCGGGGCGCGGGGCGGTTGTGCCTTGCGTGCATGGGGCGGTGAAGGTGTCGAGGCGCAATTCGGGGAAGCGTCCGCGCGTAGTTGGGGCGGCATAGATTGCCGTGACGTTGAAGCGTCCGCCGTCGGTTGTGGTGTCAATGCCGCCGCAGTTGTCGTTATAGGCATCGGTTACGGTGTAGATTTCTTTTAAGGTTCGCCCGCGCAGTTCGACGAGACGGACGGCGACGTTTGTTTCTCCTTGATGGGTCGCGCCGCCGCTCAAAAGCAGTTCGTTGATGCCGTCGGAGTTTAGGTCTGTGGTTTTCAAAATCTCTTTGTCGCCTTGAATGTCGAGGGCGACGACGAGTTTATCGGCGGCGAATACGGCGAGTTTTTTTGTGCCTGTTGAGTCGAGGCGGCTGGTGCTGTCTTGCGTGACGATGTAAGCCGTCTCACGCGCGCCGGAAGCGGTGAATGCTCCGGTGGCACTGGCGATGACTTCGGCGTCCGGCAGTTCTTCCGCGCCTTGTATTTTGGTAAGGGCTTCAGTGACCACAGTGTTAAGGATGTTTTCGGCGGCTTCGGTGATGGCATCCTGCGTGTTGCCGTTGTTGGCGGATGGTGAAGGCGAGGGAGTCGGGCGCGGCGGTGCGGCGCGTGTGGTGGAGAAGGTCGCGGCGATGATGCGGGCTTCGGCTTCGGGTGACAGCGACGGTGCTTTAGTGTCGGGTGAACGCCGGAAGTCGTAAAGCATATCGCGCGCTCCGGTCACGGCAATCGAAGCGGGGTTCGCGCCCGCGCCCATCACGGCGACGAGGTTGGCGATGGGTGTGACGACGTTCGACGCGGTGCGATTGGCGTTGGTTCGCACACTCGTCACGATGCCGATGATTGTTCCCGCATCGTCGAGCGCGACGCCGCCGAGACTCGCGGCTTCGAGCGGGGCGTTGATTTCGAGCGTGTCATCATCACGATAACCGCGCACCGTTCCCATCGCAAAAAGAGCCGCGCCGTTTGATTTCGCGGCGAGGAAATTAAGCCGAGTGCCGACGCTGGTTTGACGTTGTTCATTGATGCGGGCGGGCGTGCCGCGTCCGCGTTCGACTTTAAGAATCGCAAGGTTACGTTCGCGGTCAACGTAAGACACGGTGGCGGCGTTGAACGAATCAACGCGCGCTCCCGAAACGCTAAGCGGCGTGACGCGAACCTGCGTCGCGCCGTCGAGTGCGGCAAGGCTCGTCGCAACTTCATCGGGATTGATAAAGAAGCCGCTCGCCTGATTCGTAACTTTGTTGTTTGCATCGCGCAAGCTCAACGTCACGATGGACGGAAGCACGGGGCGCAAAGCTTCCGGCACGTCCGCGATAAGCGGATTGACGGCGGCTTGCGGAGCGGTTTCAGCGGGTCCCGTGCTGTTCGCGTAACGCACGATGGCGAACGAAAGGAACGCGATGCATACGAGACCGACGAGACCGCCAATCATCCACCACACGCGACCTGACGCCGAGCGAGGTTCGGTAGCGAACGAAGTCAAAGGCGCGGGCGGCGTTTGGCGCGCGTTCGGTGTCGTGTCGGAAAGGGGCTGCACTCTTTGCGGCGAGTTGTAAGAGGCATTAGTACGTGAGTTGTGCGATGGAAAGAGGGGCGGTGTGGAAGCGATGCGCGTCACGTCATCATCACCGTCGTCTTTCGCAAAACGGGCTTGACGCAGGGCGACGCGCATTTCGGCGGCGGACGCGAAGCGTGCGGAAGGCTTCAGAGCCAGAGCGCGCATGATGACACGCTCGATTGCGTGCGGGACTTCGGCGTTGAGTTCGCGCAAAGGCTTGAGCGGGTCGCCCGTCTCGCCGCCGATGACGTTTGAAGCGCGGGTCAGGGCGTCGGGCGGTTTGGTGTTTGTCAGTAAGTGATAGAGGCTCGCGGCGAGTGCGTACAAATCGCTGCGTTCGTTTGTGCCTGAGCCTTGAATCTGTTCGAGCGGGGCGTACTGCGGCGTGTATCCGAAAATGCTTTGTGTCGCGTCCGCTCCCAACCGTGTCATGTCGCCCGCCGTGCCTTTGGCGAGTCCGAAGTCAAGCAGGATGATGCGGTTTTGCGTGGTGATTTTCAGGTTCGCGGGCTTCACGTCACGATGCAGAATCGGCGGAATTTGCGTGTGCAGATAGTGAAGCGCGTCCAGTAATTCATCCGCCCACTGCGTCACGTCTTCGACGGGAAACGCCGCGCCGCGCTTCTGTATCATCACGGCGAGGTCATCGCCCGCGATGTATTCCATCGTGATGAATTGATTGTCGTCTTCGTCAAACCAATCTATGACGTTCGGCAAACTCGGATGCCGCAGGTTGGCAAGTAACTTCGCTTCACGCGCGAACGCCTGACGTAAATGCTCGTCCGTGACCATCATCTGCTTGAGGGCGACGCGGCGATTTAGGCGTTCGTCCATCGCTTCATAGACCGCACCCATGCCGCCTTTGCCGAGCAAGCGAAGGATGCGATAGCGGCTTTGTAAAACTGTGTCGGGTGAAAGCATATAAATTGATTTGGTAACAACTTAGCCGCGTTCACGCGGCTTTCCGCGAAGCGGCACAGAGACCATCCGTTTGACGGCTGGGGACGATTACGAACTAATCTCGGCAAGCCCGTTTCTCGCCGGGCTTTCGCATGAGGCTTGAGCCGTTCGGGTGATTGTGGCTAAAGCCGGAAGAGAGAAGGACGTTAAAACGCCCTTGCAGATTTATTGACCTCGCTACCCAGCCGTCAAACGACTGGTCTATACGCCCTTCGGGAAAGCCGTCTGAAGACGGCTGCGTGATCACTTAATTTGTGTTTGATGCGCGGTCAAACTTAAACATTAGCCGCGCAACGTATTCCGGCGAATGCGATGCGAAAACTCCGTCGGAAAAAGTTGCGGAACGACGTGCGGAGAATTGATGAGCGCGTCGCCCATGAGCCGCCTTTTAAGACGCGGTGGTCGCCGTCAAACCACTCTTGTGAGTATTCGGGATAAGGGAACGCCGCAAAGCCGGGATAGCCCGCGAAGGCGTCGCTCGTCCATTCCCACACATTGCCCGTCATGTCATGCACGCCGAACGCACTCGCCCCGCGCGGATAACTTCCAATACGGGTTGTTCCCCAAACGTGATTGTCGAAGTTGCAAAGGTTCGCGTCCGGCTCATCATCGCCCCACGCGAAACGGCGTTTAATCGGTGAAGCATCGCCATCAGGTGAACCGCTCGCGGCGCGCTCCCATTCGGCTTCCGTCGGAAGACGCTTTCCGGCAAAGCGCGCGTAAGCTTCGGCTTCGTACCAACTGACGCCGCTCACCGGATGATGCGAATCAAGCGGTGCTTGATGGTCGAACATCGTGCGCGTCGTAAAGCCGTCGGAAGTTTTCTGCCAGTAAAGCGGGGCGGTGATGTTTTCCTTATCGCGCCATGCACGCCCTTCGTCGCTCCAAAACTCATCGCGTGCGTAACCGCCCGCTTCGATGAAACGCAGGTATTCGAGGTTGGTCGTTGGATACACGTCAAGGCGAAACGCGGGCAGTTCGACACGGTGCGCCGGATATTCATTGTCGTATCCGAAATCGTTTCCGGTCGCACCGACGATAACCGCTCCCGCCGGAATCGTGACCATCGCCCTATGTTCGATTAAGGGTTCGATTGGTGTCACATCGTCATTACCGTTGAGCAGTGGAAGTTCGTCGGGTCGTGTTTTTAACGACGGGTCAAGCAGGTGAAGCAGGTAGGCGAGTGTCTCTTGATGTTGGCGTTCGTGTTCAAGCACAAGGTCGAAGACATATCCATTTCGCATCAGAGGATTCGCGGCTTCCGGGTCAAAGGCGTTCGTGTCGAGCGTCTCAAGGTAGGCATTGACGCGGGTGCGAACTTGGGCGAGAAAGTCTTCCATCTCGGTGCGTGAAGGCAGTTCGTTCGAGTTTTCGCGCGGCGTTTTTATCGGATCGAAAAGGGATTCATAGCGATTATCAAGCGGTTCATCGCCCTTGATGTTCTGCAAAATCCAGAAGGCTTCAAACACGCCGATGTGTGCCAAGTGCCACAGAATCGGGCGATAACCGAAGCCCGGACTGCGGTGCAATTCCGCTTCCGGGGCGAGATGAAACAGCGTGTGCGTCGCGCGTCGCGTCGCGGTGAAAGAGGTGATGAGGCGTTCGACGGAATGTGACATCAAAGTGGGTTTCCTTATTTACTCACCTTACGCGGTGGAAGTATTTTGCGGCTGTGCCGCCTGATGTGCGGTGAGTCTATGACTCACCGAGAAAGTGCTTTAACTCCTTTGAGGCTTTGCCTCAAACGCGGGCGGCGTAGCCGCCATAAATTTCCGAGAGCGAATCGGAAAGGCACAGCCTTTCCGCACATCAAGCGGCACAGCCGCAACATTTCACCCTTCGCGTAAGGTGGGTCGTCTATCAACGAAAGATGAGCGAGGCATCTCTCCCGTTGTGCTTATTTGAACTCCGATAAGTTATCATAGTTGAAATCTTGGTTATCAACTTACGCGATGCGATGTGGAAGCGATGTGATACGGAAATCGCAAAAGAGAAGCCTTGTCCGTCGCTTTTACACCGAAAGGAATCTCGATGCCTTCGCCCGACAATATACCCGCCGAACGTCTCACCATACATCATCTCGGTGATGCCGGTGATGCCGCCGCCGAAGTCAAGGAAACGGACAATCAATTTGCCGCCGACGTGCGACAGGGTTTAAGTTCGACGCCGAAAATTCTTTATCCGAAATACTTTTATGATGAACTCGGCTCACAACTGTTCGATGCGATTTGTCTCTTGCCGGAGTATTACCTGACGCGCGCCGAAGAAGAAATTTTGAGCGAACACGCCGATGCCATCGTGCGCGCCGTGAAAGATATTGCGCCCGCTAATGACGACGGTGATGTAAATCTCGCCCTGATGGAGTTCGGAAGCGGAAGCGCGATAAAGACGCAACGCCTTATCGAAGCCGCGTTGCGTGTGCAGAGCGAACTCGCGTTGACCTCGATTGATATTTCGGTTTCCGCATTGGAGCGCGCGGCGCGTGTGTTATTGCAGTCGTATCCGAAGTTGAGTTTGACGGCACTCGCGGGCGACTACGATGCGGCACTCGATTTCCTGCGCGACACTCAACGCCCCACGCACACGACCGTCTCTCATAAAGACCCACGCCGCCCGCGCACGCTCGCGCTGTTTCTCGGCTCGAACATCGGCAACTTCAATTACGACGAAGCCATCGCTTTTCTGCGGCGTCTGCGAACCACGCTGCGCGAAGGTGATGCGTTGCTGCTCGGCGCGGATTTGCGTAAAGATTCGCGTATTCTCGAAGCGGCTTATGATGACGCGCTCGGCGTGACGGCGGCGTTTAACTTAAACATTCTCGTTCGCATCAACCGTGAACTTGCGGGGGATTTTAAGCTTGCTTACTTTCGCCACCGCGCGCGCTATGACGACGCGGAAGGCAGCGTCAAGATTTATATCGAATCAAAGCGCGAACAAATTGTGCATCTCAAGCGGCTCGATATGGAAGTGAGTTTCGCGGAAGGCGAACGCATACACACCGAAAACTCGCACAAGTATGACCGCGCGACGCTTTCCGCGATGGCGCAAGAAACCGGATTCCGACTCGCCCAAACGTGGCACGACCACGCCGCGCAATTTAGCAGTAACTTGTTCGTCGCCGTCGTTTGAGAAGACGAAAAGTTTATGGATACAGAGAACCTCGCTCTTAACCCGCACGACACACGCGACCGATTTATCGCCGATTTGCAGGCGGCATTTGTGCCTCCGGCACGGTGGCAATGCGGCATCGAATACGAACTTTTCGGATATACGAAAGATGACATGAAGCGGCTTGAGCCTTTGCGCGTCAGTCGTGTCGTCGAACGATTCGCGGGAACGTCTTCGGGTTTAATCAGGGAAAACTCCGTCACCATCGGGGCGCGATTTAACGATGCGACTATGAAACACGCCCACGCTCCGACAAGCGATACAGGCAGCGAGTTGAGCATCGAACCCGGCGGTCAACTCGAATTTTCAAGCTTGCCGCGTCGCACGCTCGTCGAACTCGAACGCGATTTGAATGCTTACCTTGCACGACTCGGCGACATCGCGCAGGAAGAAAACATCATCCTTCTCGCCGCCGGATTTGACCCGCTGTGTCCTCTCGATGAGCAACACTGGTTTCCGAAACGACGCTATGAAGTGATGCGCCCGTTTCTCGCGGAGCGCGGTGAGCGCGCCGCCGATATGATGACGCGCACTTGCGCCGTGCAAGCCAGTTTTGATTTCTCATCGGAAAACGACCTTGCGCGCAAACTCGAATTAAGCACGCGCCTCGCCCCCATCGTCACCGCGATGTTCGCTAACTCACCCTTCGCCGATGGCAAACTGACGGGTTATAAATCAACCCGCGCCGCGACGTGGCGCGCAACCGATGCGACGCGCACGGGCGGGATTCCGCCGGTGTTTGATGACGGCTTCGACCTCGCGGCTTTCGTTAATTTCGCGCTTCATGTTCCCATGCTTTTCGTGCGGCGCGGTGACGATTTTCTTCCTTCCGGCGGCATCACGTTCGATGATTTTATCAAGCGCAGAGACGGCTTCGACCGTGCGCCGCTTCTCTCCGATTGGCGCGAACATCTTTCGACTTTGTTCACCGATGTGCGGCTCAAAAACCAATTAGAGATGCGTATGGCGGATTGCGTCGAACCGTCGCTCGCACTCGCGTTCGCCGCCTTTTGGAAAGGTCTGCTGTATGACGTGGAAGCGGTAACGCACGCGCTCGAAATCATCCCGCGCCTGAGTCGTGACGAAACCCTTGCCTTGCATGATGCGGTCGCGCGCGACGCACTCGCGGCGCGGCTTGACGCGCTTCACGTTTTGCCGTTGGCGAAAGAGATGGTGCTTCTGGCAAGCGACGGGCTTGAGCGCATCGCCCCCGATGAGGTGCGTTTTCTCGACGTGCTTCGGGCGCGTGTCGTCGAAGATGAAGTTTGTCCGGCGGATATATTGATAGCTTCATGGCACGGCTCGTGGAACGCCCGCACGGAAAAGCTTATCGAACACTTGCGCGACGGAAACACTGCATGAACGATTCATCTTCACAATCAAGCACGAAGATTGACGATGTGGTGATTGCTTTTAGCAATGTGAGTTACGCTGTTTCGACAACAAACGGCAAGCATGAAAAGGCGGTCAAGACGATTATTGATGACCTCGGTTTTGAAGTGCGGCGCGGTGAGCGTCTGATTCTTGTCGGGCGTTCGGGTTGCGGCAAAACGACTTCGTTACGTCTCATCAATCGTCTTATCGAACCGACAGGCGGCGAGGTTATAGTTGAAGGCACACGCACGATTGACCACGACGCGATTGCCTTGCGGCGGCGCACGGGTTATGTGATTCAGGACGGCGGACTCTTTCCACACTTTACCGTCCAGCGCAACGTCGCCGCCGTTCCGCTGCTTGAAGGTTGGTCGCCGGAGCGCACAAATGCGCGTGTCCGCGAGATGCTCGAACTCGTCGGTCTGCCGCCGGATGAATACGCCGACCGTTTCCCGTCAGAGCTTTCCGGCGGGCAGCGTCAACGTGTCGGCGTCGCCCGCGCATTGGCGATTGACCCGCCCGTGTTGCTGCTCGATGAACCGTTCGGCGCGCTCGACCCGCTCACACGTCGAACATTACAAAGCGAGTTTAAGATTCTATGCGAGCGATTAAAAAAGACCGTCGTTTTCGTGACGCATGATTTGCGCGAAGCCCTCGTCATCGGTACGCACATCGGTTTGATGGACGCCGGAAAACTCGTCACGCTCGACACGCCGCGCGGATTTGTGGATTCGACGCACGAACTCGCGCGGGCGTATCTTGCGACGCTTGAAGTTGAAGATTGATAAGCATGATGTCTCGACTTTTCATTGTCCCGTAGGGACTTAATGATAATAGCCCAGCGATTCATCGCTGGGGACAGAGGCAACCGTGTATTCAGTCCCGTCAGGGACGGCTGAAGTTCACGACTTTCAGTCGTCCCTGACGGGACTGCGAATTATCTTTCGGCGTATTCCCAGCGATGAATCGCTGGGCTAAATTCAAGCGTCCCTGACGGGACGAAAAAGTGTCCAAACATCACGGTTGAAGCATGGACTTCTTCGAGTTTATAAAAACTAACTACGGCGAACTGCTCGGACTCACCTTCGATCATCTCGTACTCGTGTTGATTGCGATGTTGATTGCGGTCGGGGTTGGTCTGCCTGCCGGTATCTGGTTGACACGTCATCGGGCGTGGCAAAAGGGGGTTTTGGGTTTCGTCGGCATACTGCAAACCGTGCCGAGTCTCGCCCTGTTCGGATTGTTGATTCCGTTGCCTTTAATCGGCGGTATCGGGGCGCGGACGGCGATAATCGCGCTTAGTCTTTACGCCTTGCTGCCTATCGTGCGAAACACTGTGACGGGCATCGAAGGCATTGACCGTTCGGTGCGCGAAGCCGCCGTCGCGTTGGGGATGACGGATAGACAAGTTTTGTGGCAAGTGGAATTACCGCTCGCGGCGAGTGTGATTCTGGCGGGCGTGCGCGTGGCGACGGTGATTTCGGTTGGCGTGGCGACCATCGCGGCGGCAATCGGGGCAAGCGGTTTGGGGGTTTATATTTTTCGCGGTGTGCGTATGAACGACAACGCGCTGGTTCTCGCGGGAGCGATTCCGGCGGCACTGCTCGCCCTCATCGCGGATTGGACGCTCGCCGCTATAGAGAAACGAATCAACCAACATCACCGTCGTCCGCGCGGTGCTTCTCGTCTTCGTCATGCACGGCTCAAACCTTCGGTGATTGCGGTAACGGGTATCGCGTGTGTGGGTCTATTGATTGGCGGCGCGCTTGTATGGCGGGCGGTTAATAATGTCAATCGCGGGCGGGCGGGGCGCGTCGTCGTCGGCTCGAAAGACTTTACGGAGAGTTTGATACTGGGTGAAATCGTCGCGCAGGAATTGGAGCGCGAAGGCGTGACGGTTGAGCGTCGCTTTGAACTCGGCGGCAATTTGTGTCACGACGCGCTCGTCGCGGGTGACATTGACGTGTATCCCGAATACACCGGAACGCAGTTGATGGCGATTCTCCGTGAGCCGCCCGACACCGACGCGCGCCGCGTCTATGCGAAAGTGCAAAGCGAATATGCGCGCCGCTTTCAAGTCGAGATGAGCCGCTCGCTCGGTTATGCCAACGACTTTGCGATACTCGTGCGCGGGCGTGATGCGCGCGAGAAAAACCTGCGCGTGATTTCCGATGTCGCGCCGTTCGCGCGTGAGTGGCGCGCCGGATTCGGACAGGATTTCATGTCACGCGCCGACGGTTACGAGGGTTTTCGCCGTGCCTATAATCTGGATTTTCGCACCCGTCCGCGCGAGATGGATTTGTCCTTGACGTATCGCGCCCTCGCTTCCGGCGAAGTTGATTTAATCGCGGGCAACTCAACCGACGGTCTTATCGCCACGCTCGACCTTGTTCAACTTGAAGACGACCGCCGTTACTTTCCGCCTTACGAAGCCGTCCTTCTCGCTCGTCGTGAAACTCTCGAACGCAACTCCGCGCTTAGGCGGGTGATGGAAAAACTCGCGGGGAAAATCTCGACCGAAACGATGCGAAATTTGAATTACGCGGTTGACGGCGAACGACAAACAAGCGCAGTGGTGGCGCGAGAATGGCGAAGAGAAGCGATGAGTGATGAAGGGAAGTGATGAGTGATGAGCAATGAGTGATGAATCGTGGTCACATAAGATGCATAATCGCGTGTTCATCGTTATTCATCGGCGACTGTATTATGCTTGCGGCGAGCCGTGCATCTTATGTTCGTTTCAAGAATGAAGGAAGGCGTTGATTTTATGGAAAAGCATGAAGCGGTGGTGAAGACGGGTAGGCGCGATGCCGACGGCAAGATTCACCTTGAACTTTTCACGAGCGACCTTATCGCGCTTTCCGTTGACGCGCAGGGTGAACGCGCGGCGACGCTGTTGTTGACGCAAGAGCAAGTCGCTAATTTGCAAGAAGCACTCGGCAATCTGGCGCGCGCGCTTAATCGTGATGCGGAAACAACCGCCGAACATTGGGCAGGTATGGAGCGGCGACGCAACGGCGAGCATCGCGTAATGCGCGAGGAAACAAGGTAAATCGGAAGGCGGAAATTGAAAAGGCATCCCGTGCGATTAGATTTCGCACGGGATGCCTTTTCGTTTGATGAATAAAGTCCGGTTCAGCTTTTGCGAACCAAGCGCACGGTGACGGGTTCGCCGAGCGCGTTGCGGTCAACGGCGACGGTCGCGTTCTGGAAGCCTTTGGCTTTGACGATTAACTTCAGTTCGCCCATATGGAGCGGCGGCATCGCAAACACGCCGCGTGAATCGGTCGAGCCGTAAGCTTCGCAAAAGAAGCCGTCGGTGCGACGGCTTTCAAGCGTCGCGTAGGCGTTCGGAACGGGATTGCCCGCTTCGTCAAGCACGCGCAAATCGAGCCGTCCGATGCCGTTCATCTCCTTCGGAGCGCGTCCCATGTTCGGCGCGTCACTCGCGTTCGATGCCGTTTGGCTCATGTCTTGAGCCGCCGCCGAACCGCACAACGCGAGCGCGGCACAGAGTGTGAGAAGTATTTTACGCATTAGCAATGTCTCCTTAAAAGACGGTTATCGGAAAAGTGTTGAGGTTAGGGTTTGAAGTTAGGGTTTGAAGTTACAGTTATGAAAAGTTTAACGAAATTCAGGGAAAGCCGAAGAAGCGCGAAGACGATTATCGAAAAATGAATTGCCGATGCCGTCATCGAATTGGCAGTATAGAAAAACCCTGCCGTGATGGAAAGTTAAATCTTTGCGACGGGGAATAAAATATCCGCCTTGTCGAATCTTACGCCATTACATCAGGCGAACGACGAAGCATTTGATGCCGACACGCGGCGGTTCGTTCGTCCGGTTGGACGGGTGAAACGCGGTTCGGGTACACTCGAAATCGCTCCCCAAAAAGTTTGCCGTCCGTGATGTCAATCACGCTTAACGTCCGCTTCGGGTTGTGTCGGTTCCGCGCTTTCCACAAATAAAGATTTTATGAGTTCTTCAAAATTCACCGTCCCGCCGACGCTCGACCTCGCCGCGTTGCGACGCAAATACCCTTTGACCGTGCATAATTTCGGCGCGCTTGCCGACCGCGAAGCGTGGCTGCATCGCATCTGTGAACTCGAAACGCGGTGGCAGGATTCGATGGAACACAAGGACGAAAAGACGGAAGTCGTCGTTGAAAGTCCGCCGCCCGCGAACGCTGAAATCGAAGCGACGTTCGATGTGATTTACGCGGGTGGCGTGCTTGGATTGCTTCACGCTGCGGTGATGGCGAACCGTTACAATCAAAAAGTGATGGTCTTCGACGCGCACACGGTCGGCAAAACGCATCGTGACTGGAACATCTCGGATGAGGAATTGAAAGAGTTTGAACGCGCCGGATTGTTCACCGCCGGAGAACTCGAAGCCGCTGTCGTCAATCGTTATCAAAGCGGCTTCGTCAAATTCCATGACGGCGGTTCGCGCCTGAAAACTCCGCCGCTATGGATGAGCGGCGTGCTTGATGTCGCCCTCGATGCCGACACGTTGCTTGGATTGGCGCGGCGTAAAATCGAACAAAGCAACGTGGCTGGAAGCATGTTGTGTGACGGCTTACGCTTCGTGCGGGCTTACGTCGAAACGCATCGGGTGACGATTGAAGTCGCGGATGAAACAGGGCGTGGCATAAATCCTCCTCGTCGCTTTTTCGCGGCGCGGTTGTTCGTGGATTCGACGGGAACGAACTCGCGCGTCGCGCGTCAACTCAACGGCGATTTCGCTTTGACGCACGTTTGCCCGACCGTCGGCACACTCGCGCGCGGCTTCAAACGGGCGACCTCCGATGATGAAACTGACGCGGTTGATTTTCGCAAAGGCGAGATTCTCGTCAGCACCGAAGACGCGAGCGACCACCGGCAACTGATTTGGGAAGGCTTCGCCGGAAGCGAACGCAAAGACGACTATACGACGTATCTTTTCTTTTACGACGCGATTGATTCAAAGGCGGATAAATCTTTACTCGCGCTGTTCGAGCGATACTTTGAATCCTTGCCGACATACAAAAAACAGGGAGCGCAGTGGCGCGTACAAAAGCCCGTGTTCGGCTACATTCCGGGCTTTCATCATCAAGGTTGGAACAACCGCAAACGAACGGCGATGACTCGCGTACTCATCATCGGCGACGCCGCCGGATTGTCGAGTCCGCTCACGTTCTGCGGCTTCGGCTCGCACGTCCGCAATCTGCACCGCACCACACAGATGACCGCGCAACGGCTCAAGGATGATGCGCTCGATACAAACTCCTTGCATGACATCAATGCATATGAGCCGCGCGTCGCGCAGATGTCGAGCCTCGCGGAGTTTATGCGCCCGACCGCGAAAGGCAGTCCTTCGGCGGTGAACGAAACGATGAACGCGGTGATGGCGGCTCTGCATGATTTAGATGAGCGCGTCAGGCGCGAACTGTTTCAAGACCGCATGTCATTCAACGCTCTCAAAGCCTTGCTTGCCCGCACCGCCCGACTCTATCCGAACATCTTCAAACGACTCGGCGAACATCTCGGCGTGCGCGGCACATTCTGGTGGTTGACGGGAAT
>JBGTMR010000026.1:0-4392 GCA_041743485.1 Pyrinomonadaceae bacterium | reverse complement strand
ACCTCAATTTCAGGACGCACCTCAAGCGGTTGCATCGCCGAACAATTTGCTGTTCAAAGTCAGCCGAAATGCACGAAGCAGTCATCAAACTCTACGTCAACCACTCGAATGCTTGGCAGCATAAATTGTGAGACACGACCCATTTTTTTTGCTGAACGCATCGCCTGCCGAAACGCCTACCCGCCGGCGGACTTCATATGATACGCGGATTGCAGGAAAGCTTTGACGACGCGAGGATCAAACTGTCGTGTGCTCTGCTGCTCGATCTCATTCAAAGCATCCTCTGTTGTCCACGCACGCTTGTAGGGACGTTCATGCGTTAGCGCGTCGAAGACATCAACGACGGCGAGGATGCGACCTTCAATCGGTATCGCTTCGCCCGCGAGTTCGTGCGGATAGCCTGTGCCATCCCAACGCTCGTGGTGTGAGAGGGCGATGAGTTCGGCAATCTTAATCAATTCCGAACGCCCGCCGGAGAGCAGTTTCGCGCCGATGAGGGTGTGCGTTTTCATGATGTCGAACTCCTCCGGCGTGAGTCTGCTTGGCTTTAGTAGAACTCCATCGGGGATGCCGATTTTGCCGACATCATGAAGCGGGGCAGCACGGCGAATCAGCCGCACTTGTTCTTCGGGCAAACCCAGTTCGCGTGCCAGCGTCGTTGCCGCTTCGCCGACGCGCTGCGTGTGTTGCCCCGTATCGTCGTCGCGGTATTCAGCGGCGCGGGCTAGTCGTTCTAAAACTTCCAACTGCGTCGCTTTGATTTCCTGCGTGCGTTCGCGCACCTTTTCTTCGAGACACTGATTGAGGTGGCGCGTTCTGAGCAGATTATTGATGCGAAGTAGCACTTCCGTGATGTCGAACGGCTTGGTGAGAAAGTCGCTCGCGCCTTCGGATAAGGCGCGTTCACGCGCTTCCTGCGTGATGTCGGCGGTCAAGACGATGATCGGCAGAAAACTCTCTTCAGACACCAGCGCGCTCAACTGCCGCAACACTTCAAAGCCGTCCACGTGCGGCATACGCAGATCGAGCAGCACGAGGTCGGGCTTGAAATCTAGAAAGAGTTCGACAACGCGGCGCGAGTCCGATGTGCTCTCGATGTTTGTGTAATTAGCTGTCTCCAGAATGCTGCGGAGCAAACGCACGTTGCGCGCTTCGTCATCTACGATCAGCAAACGCGAATCACTAGCTCCTTCGGATTCACAACGCATTTTGATTTCCATAAATCTATCTCTTCAATCGAAAACTTTAGCTTCTACTCTTCACTTCTGTGCCTGCCAAGAGTTCGTCGAGCACTTCGAGAAACTGTCGTACATCAAGCGGCTTGGTCAGGTAGTCACGAGCACCGGCTTGGAGCAGACGTGTGATCTGTCCCGGCGTCGCGTCGGCACTGAGAACGATCACGGGAACATCGCGCGTCGCCGGGTTTTCTCGCAAGCGGCGGAGCACTTCCGCGCCCGGCAAATCGGGCAAATTCAAGTCCAATAGAATTATGTCGGGGTGATGACGTGTGGCTAACTCCAAGCCGATGCCGCCCTGCATCGCCGAAAGCATTTTGACGCCGGGACGCTGTGCCAGCACAAGTTGAATGACTTTGAGGTTTTGCAGGTTGTCCTCGATGTAAAGAACTGTGTGGTTACCATCGGACGGCGAGATTTCCTCTAAATCTAGTTCGCCGGTTTTTGCGAGTTGCGCGAGCGGCGAATCGGCGCGCGGAAGCTCTATGCTGAAGGTGCTTCCTGCCTCTTCCGTGCTCTCGAAGTGAAGGATTCCATTCATCGCTTCGACGAGTCGCTTCGTGAGTGCCAAGCCTAGCCCTGTCCCTTCGACTCCGGTCGTCTCGGCTCCGAGACGGTCGAACGGCGTGAAGAGGCGCGTGATTTTGTCTGGCGGGATGCCGACGCCCGTATCAACGATTTTGATGAGGATGCAATTCTCATCCGCATCTTCACAGCAGACGGTGATCGTCCCCCCGTCGCGGTTGTATTTGACGGCATTCGACAAAAGGTTCAGCAGACATTGCGAGAGTCTCTGACGGTCGGCGGAGACGTGGTGAGCGCAGCCTTCGAGTTCGCTCACAATTCGTATGTTGCGTGCGACAGCGGACGGCGCGATCAAGTTGATGCTCGCGCGCGCGACCTCTCGCAATTCGACTGGTTCAATAGAAAACGACAGCCCATCAGTCTCAATACGCGAGATGTCGAGCACTTCGTTGATAAGCGCGAAGAGATGCTTTCCGGCATCGTGAATGTCGTTCACGATCTCCTTTTGGGCGGGCGGCAGCGTGTGCATTTGCAGCACTTGTGCGAAGCCGAGAATGCCGTTGAGCGGTGTGCGTAGTTCATGGCTCATGCGCGAAAGGAATTCGCTTTTGGCGCGGTTGGCGCGTTCGGCTTCATCTTTCGCAACCTGCAACGCCTGCTCTGTTTCCTTGCGCGCAGTGATGTCTTGAAAAAAGACGGACAAGCCTTCTTCCGATGGATAAGCGTGAATTTCAAACCAAGCGTCGAACGGCGGAAAGAATTCCTCGAAGACGGTCGGCGTGTTGGTCTCAACTGCTTTCAGATACTCATGCTCGAAGCGCGTGCCGATGATCGGCGAAAACTCTTTCCACAAGATTTGACCGGACAACTCTTCGCGCGTGCGCCTCAGAATGCGCTCCGCTTGATCGTTGATGTAGGTAAACCGCCACTCTTTATCAAGTGAGAAGAAGGCTTCGCCGATGCTCTCCAGAATATTCGTCACACGCAGTGCCGAAAGTCGTAGTTGCTCTTCCGCTTCGTGGCGCATCGTCATGTCGCGCGTCACTTTGGCGAAGCCGCGTAAGTCCCCGGCTTCATCACGCAACGCACTGACGACGACGTTCGCCCAGAAGCGCGAACCGTCCTGACGCACGCGCCAGCCTTCCGCCTCATAACGATTCTTGCTCGCCGCTTCATGTAAAGCGTGTTGAGGCTTGCCGTCCGCCACGTCTTCGGCGGTGTAAAAGCGCGAGAAGTGCTCGCCGATAATGTAATCCGCTTTGTAGCCCTTGATGCGCTCGGCTCCGGCGTTCCAACTGACGATGCGCCCTTCGGTGTCTAGCTGGTAGATCGCGTAATCCGTAACGCTTTCGATGAGAAGTCGAGTGCGTTGCTCACTTTCGCGCAGTGCTTCCTCAACCTGCTTTCGCTCCGTGATATCGCGCGAGCTGATGACGACGCCTCCATCCGACGAACCGCCGATCAAGTTTTTGCCGAGTGCTTCGAGCGTGCGCCACGAGCCGTCCTTGTGTCGCCACCGGAAAACTGCGGAAGAAAAATTCGATTGCTCGGCAACGCTAAGGGCGAAAGACTGTTGTATGCCCTCAACATCTTCAGGGTGAACGAACTCGAAAGCGTTTCTCCCGACCAACTCTTCCGGCATGTAACCGAGCGTGCGTTCGATTGACGGGCTTTCGTAGCGGATGACGCCTGTCGGCTCAAGGATGGAAACGATGTCGGAGACGTTCTCGATTAAGGAACGGGCGCGCAATTCGCTCTGCCGCAAAGCTTCCTCGGCACTCTCGCGCTCGACGATTTCCGCGCGCAACTCCTGCGACGCCTGCCGCAATTCCAATTCATCCACGACAAGGGCGGCAAGGTCAGCGAGCGTCTTCTGTTGCTCTTGAGTCAGAGTGCGCGGGCGCGTGTCTATGATGCAGAGACTTCCCAAGAAAAAGCCGTCCGAAGTTTTAAGCGGCGCACCGGCGTAGAAGCGTATGTGCGGCGAGCCGGTCACAAGCGTGTTGTCCACAAAGCGCGCATCAAGCATCGCATCCGGCACGACCATCACTTCGTCCGAGAGAATCGTGTAAGCGCAAAAAGCTTCCTGTCGTCCGGTTTGACGTATGTCCAATCCATAGCAGGCTTTGAACCACTGGCGATTCGCGTCAACAAGGGTGACGAGCGCGATAGGCACGTCGAATAGACGCACCGCAAGCCGCGCGATTCGGTCGAAGCCGACTTCGGGCGGCGTGTCGAGTATCCGGTATCGTCGAAGCGCGCTGAGGCGCGCTTCTTCATCTGAAGGCAACGGAGCACTCACTAGCGATTCACCGTGTTCATTAAATTCATAGTAGGTTTTATCTTTGTCAACACTAACACCGCCGCCCCCGCCACTACAATTAGATGATCTCATTCTCGCTAACCGGCAGGCGATGCTAAATCGCTTTTACATTAAGTTTGACGACCACATAAAGTCGTCTGAAAACGGTCATTTGCAAAGTTCAGGACATGTCCTCAATTAAATGTTATTTTACGATTCTACAAGCCTTCGCAGGGTATAGAAAAATTCATAAATGAATGAGCAAGTGACGACTGATGAGCGGGCGCGTTTAGCAGCACTCCGCGAATACGAAATCCTCGACACGATTCC
>JBGTMR010000025.1:0-15760 GCA_041743485.1 Pyrinomonadaceae bacterium | reverse complement strand
TGATGCTCGTAAAATCCGCGACGCAATCCGGCGTGATGTAATTGAACGGATCGCCCATCTCATACACAAGCTGCTCTTTCACGGTTTGAAGCGACACACACCCGCCCGTGTTCTCATGCTTCGTGACGATAAAACTTCCGTCGCTTTGTGCTTCGACAATCGGAAATCCGACATCGGTTAAATCCGGTATCTCGTTCCATTTATAAAGACAATTCCCGCCCGAAGCCTGCGCCCCGCACTCTATGATGTGACCCGCAATCGTTCCCGCCGCGAGTAAATTCCAATCATCACTGCGCCATCCAAACTCGTGCATTAAGGGCGCGAGCGTCAAACCCGTATCCGTCGCGCGTCCCGTAATCACGACATCCGCGCCCTTATCCAAAGCTTCGACCAAAGCCGTCGCGCCGATATAAACATTCGCACTTTGAACTTTATCGCGCACCGTCGCCAGCAACTCGCCCGTGTCCATATTGCGAAGTTCAATCCCGCGCCGCAAAAATTCATCAAGTCGCGGCATGATGTCATCGCCCGTCACAATGCCGATTTTAAGCTTTCCACTCAAACCCAATTCCCGCGCCGCACCGCGCACGGCTTCCGCGCACCCTCTCGGATTCACCCCGCCCGCGTTCGATGTGACACGAATCTTTTTCTCCACACAGTCCGGCAAAATCTCCCGCATCAAACTCACGAAGTCGCGCGCATAACCTGCGTTCGCATCACGCGCACGCTGCTTCTGCATAATTGACATCGTGACTTCCGCAAGATAGTCGAGCATCAAATAATCAATCTGCCCGCCCTTGACCTGCCTCACCGGAGCGTCCAACAAATCACCCCAAAATCCTTGCCCACTGGCAACGCGAATCGTATTTTTCATTTGATAATCACCGTTTGACTCAACTCTTTCTTCGGAGTGTAAGCACCGAAGTTATTACGCCGCAAAACATCCTCATCGAAAACCGTTGTCACTTCATCACCCATGCCGAACAACTCTTTTGTTGACTCATCACAGCACGCCGCAAGCAACCAGAGTTTATGTCCCGATGTAAAGATAAACTCGAAGTCTTGCGGGTAGTTTGGTGAACGACTTTCTTCATCACCAGTCGTGCGCCAATAGACAGTCACTTGAATAAGTTCCTTACCTATGAATAAAGACCAATGCGGCTCTAATGTCACATCCCACATCACGACATCTTCTTTCCACAGTTCTTCATCTTTTGCTCGCCTCACTACTAAACCGTAACTATAAAACTTCCAATCCCATGAAACATTAAAGACCTCATCGGAGTCAGTCGTTAGCTCAATACCGAGTTCGGCATTGTGAAAATCACCATGATTCCAATACGGCTTACCGTCAAAGTAATCAATTGTCGCGTAACGCACACGCTTAAATTTTCGCCCGACCAAAGCCTTGACTTGTTCGTGAAATCGTATTTTTTCAGCATCTACATCCATAAAATTGAAAAGTTAATTCACGAAACCTAAACCGCATTCAGCCTTACCAAATCGTGACCACATTGCTCGCCCTAATCTTTCCATCTCTTGTGACAAGCGGCACACCTAAATACAAAGCCGTCGCTGCGATGATGCGGTCGGGCATGTCGGGAACTGCGGCGCGGGAAACACTCTTCAGTGCGTCGGCAATGTCTGAATCCACAGGCAACAAAGTCAGCGCGTTTGCTCTATCGTTCAAAGCGTTCAGCAAATCAAGATACTCTTGTTCAAAGAATCTGCCTTTATCAATTAAGTATCGTAGTTCGACGAGGTTGATAGCCGAAACATAAACCGATGCTCCCATCGCTTCCGCGTTTTGCAAAGCCGTCATTGCGCGACTTGAGAGACGCGACGGCGAGAACAGCGACCAAAGCACGACATGCGTATCGGCGACAAGCGCATTCGTATAGACTGAACTCATAATCGTCTAAAAGTCTTCGCGCGGAAAGTTCGCTAACATTTCACGTCGTGATTCGTCTATTTCTTCCGCCGTGATGTTCACACCTCTGTCGGCGAACAATCCGATAAAAGACTTGCGCGGTTGTTGAGTTTCCGAACCCGCATCGCGTTGCGCGATGAACTCCGCGAAGTCGAGTATTTCTTGCTGCTTGCTCAAAGGTAAAGATGAGGTAACAGTTGCTACCTTTTCAACCAAGTTCGTTGACATAAAACTTTTACTCCTCTCACGCCAAACTCGCGGGTAACACGAACGCGCCGAGATGCGCGCCTTTGAAATTGAGCGTCGTTCGCAAAGCCAACTCAAGCGTGTCGCGCACGTCTTCCGGTGTGATGACGGCATCAACGAAACCGCGCGCGGCGGCGTACTTGGCATCGAGTTGTTGTTCGTAACTCGCGCGCACTTTTTCCATTTCCGCCTGCAAATCCGCGTCGGGTTGTTTGCCTTCGCGTTTCAGTTTTTCAAGCTGTGAGCCGAGCATCGCCTGCACCGCCGAATCGCCTTCCATCACACCCATTCTCCCTGTCGGCAAGGTGAAAATAAAATCGGGGTCGAAGCCTTGTCCCGCCATCGCGTAGTAGCCCGCGCCGCTCGCGTGGTTGGTCGTCAACACGATTTTCGGGACGGTCGCGGTCGCCATCGCTTCGACGAAACGCGCTCCCGCGCGGATGATGCCGGAATGCTCCGCGTCCGCTCCGACCATAAAACCGGACACGTCTTGAACAAAGAAAAGCGGCGTGCGCTCCTTGTCGCAAAGGTCTATAAAGTACGCGCATTTTTCCGCCGATTCCGTATAAACGATGCCGCCGAAGCGCGGCGGTTTACCCGGCTCACCGCGCAACATTCCGCGTTCGTTCGCAATCAAACCGACGCGAATGCCTTTGATGCGCGCGAATCCGGTTATCATCTCGCGCGCGAAGTCGGATTGAAATTCGTCCAAATAGTCGCCGTTCTCATCGGCATCGAAAATCGTTTCGAGCAGTGCGCGCACGTCGTAAGGAAGCTTATGGTCGGACGGCAAAATGTCGTACATCTCCCTTGCGCCCCGCTTCGCGTCACGCGCTTCGACGATTGAAACCTGCCGGTCATCACTCGCGCTTTTAGCGTTTTCAACTTCCGGTAATGCGGCGATGTGCGCGCGAATCTTCGTCAAACATTCTTCGTCAGTTTTGACTTTGTAATGCGCGACTCCGCTAATCGCGTTATGCGTGTTCGCCCCGCCTAAGCTTTCGTTGTCAATCGTTTGTCCGGTCGCACCCTTGACCAAATTCGCCCCGCCCAAACCCATGAACGAAGTTCCCTCAACCATGATAATAAAATCCGACAGGGCGGGAAGATACGCCCCGCCCGCGATGCACGAACCCATCACCGCCGAAATCTGTGGAACTTTCAGATACCGCCGCATAATCGAGTTGTAATAAAAGATTCGCGCTGCCCCGTACTGACCCGGAAACACGCCGCCCTGATACGGCAAGTTCACGCCCGCCGAATCTACTAAATACACAATCGGCACGCGCGAACGCATCGCCACTTCTTGGGCGCGCAAAATCTTCTTTATCGTTTCGGGATACCACGAACCCGCCTTGACCGTCGCATCATTCGCCACCACGACGATTTCGCGCCCGAAAACTCTACCCACAACCGTCACGACACCCGCCGCCGGAGCCGCGCCCTTGTATTCGTCATAAGCGACGAGCAAGCCGATTTCCTGCTGGTGTGAATCCTTGTCCAACAATAATTCTATGCGTTCGCGCGCCGTGAGTTTTCCTTGCGCGTGTTGCTTCTCGATTTTATCCACGCCGCCGCCGCGCTTGAGTTTCGATTCAAGACGTTGCAAGTCTTCGACGAGGGCGCGTAGGCGCGAGTCGGTTTCTTTAGCGGTTAATGAGTGATACGCGGGTTTGATTTCGGTTGTCATTTCGAGGCGTAGTGATACAGGTTCTTTCGCTTTTCAGGCTACTTTTTGAATTTCTAAATCCGTTGCGGCGGTGTTTATTTTTCCGGTCAACTCACCAAACGGCGTGAACAGTAAAACGCACTCATCGCTTTCACGACATTTGCGCGCCAAACGCAAAACATCTTCGACGTGCGATTGCTCCGGGTCGTTCAAGTTTGCTTTAAGCCATTCAAGTTCGGCGATGATAGGGTTCATGTCCGATTTATCGAAAGCATCAATGTCAACCGTACTTAGATCTGACAAATAAGGAAAACGATTGTCCGCTTCATCTTTGACAAGAAATGCTTCGTTGCCCGCGACGCCGACGCGCTCAATTTCGCCGTGATGTTTGTGGGCGAGAATAACGGTAATCATAACTACTTCGCTCCAAAATTAACTTTGCCCGGAAAGATGTTGATTAAGTTTCCGGCATCGTCCGTGATAACGGTCAAAACACCTGTCGCCACGCCGCCCAGCTTTTGCGGCGTGCGCCCGATGACGCGCCCGACATCCACTTCGCGCACATAGCTATTATACGTCGCGCTTTTCGTAACCGCAGCGGTGATGACCATTTTGCTTTCCAACAAGGCAATGATTTCTTGACGCGAGATTGTGAACTGCGATTTGTTAGTTTTACCGGAATTGAGATGCTTGCTCAAGGCATACTCCAAGCCCGAACCTTTAACGCCTGCGTCCCCAAGCCGGATGTTTATTCGTGATTGTGCGCGGGGAGACATTCAACTATTGCCACCGACGAGTCAGTTAAATAAAATCAACTTGGCATTCTGCGGCACACCTTCCGCGATGCGAACCTGTGTGCCTTGTCGTTCGATGATGACTGCGCCTTCGGTTGTTTGAAAGATGCGGCGCGTTGTGGTTTTAGTGTCAATCGCCCGCGCGTCTTTGTATCGGGCTTGCGTGCGTTTTGTATAAGCGTCGTAAAATTCTTGCGCGTCAGTCTCGGTGTCCCACGCGGTGAACTGCATGATAGCGACTTCGCCCGTCGCGCCTTTTTCATAAAGGGCGTAACTGTCGCCGTGCCATCCGGCGGCGGCGCGGCGCGAGGTCGCATCGTCTTTCAAGTGTTCCTCTAAAATTAGGTACAAAGACCATTCGCCGTTGATGTCGGTGTCGAGCCGCTTCCAAGTTTTGCCTAAGCCTTGTGTGAAATCGGGCAGGACGATTTTCAAAGGTGCTTCGCGGGCAAAGTATTTTTCCGGGTGCATGACCTGTTCGGTCGAAGCGGGCAAGTCTTTGAACGCTTTCGAGACTGCATCCCATCCGCCTTCGCGCCACACCGCGCGGGCGAATGACAAGCCCGCTTCGTAAGGGAACGTCAGCGTGCGTCTCAAAGCGTTCGGGGCGGCGTCGAGTTGTTTGGTACTCATCGCCGCGTCGCCCGCCATCATTGAGCGTAGGAAGGCGAGGGCGCGCCGCATGTCGCGTTGAATGTACTGCTCCATCACCAGCGTCGCATCGCCTTCGACGAGTGCTTGCGCGGCGAGTTCGGCATCCGAGTCGCCTTTCTTCCAATTTTGAAATCGCTTCAAATCGAAATGCTGGTCTTGCAGAGCGTGCGTCAGTTCGTGCGCCATCACGGGGCGTTGACCGTCAAGGTCAATCCAATCGGCAAGGAAAAATTCCTGCCGCTTGGGGTCATAATATCCGGCGACCTGCTCGGTCAGAAGATTGATGATGAGTTGACGAAAATTGAAATCAGTGGGGGCGAGTCCGAGTTTCTTGAGCGCGAGTTCCGCCGTGCGAAGTTCTTCCGGCTTCGTCTCGCGGTCGAGATTACCAATTATCATACGCTCGATTTCAGAGCGCGTGTTTGCTCCGCTATTGATGGGACGCAGAGCATTCAAGCCTCTGATTTGACTCACTTCGCGCACGACCTCTTCGGTCGCGGCGGCGACGGCGGCGGACTTGGCATTGACGACATTTGTCGTGACGGCGGTTTGGGCGGCGGGCGGTGTCGCTCTTTGAACGGTTTGTTGAGCGTATGCGGCGCGCGGCACGCTCCCCGTCACGGCGAGACAGATGAGTGTGACGGCGGCGACGGTTATGGCGACGCGCGCACGCGAAATCGGTGTAGTTTGCTTTGACATCTTTACCCTCACGCTTCTATATTCCGCTCACCTCATCAAACTTATAAGAGCAACCGTTGGCGGCGAAAGAAAGTTCTGCCGGTGAGAAAGGTTTTACCTATGATGACCAACCAGATTAACGATGATGCGACGTTCGACGATTGGCACGAAACCACCGTGCGCGTGCGCTATGCCGAGACGGACAAGATGGGCATCGTCTATTACGCGAATTATCTCATCTGGTTCGAGATAGGTCGCTCCGAGTATTGTCGCGCGCGCGGCTTCTCTTACAAAGACATGGAGGAGAATGACGAAGCTTTTCTCGTCGTCGCGGAAAGCTATTGTCGTTATAAATCACCCGCGTTCTACGATGACGAACTTATCGTTCGCACCCACATCACCGAACTTCGCCGCCGCTCGCTTCGCTTCGGTTACGAAATCATACGTCCCGCTGACAATCAGATTATCGCGGAAGGCGAAACCGGACACGTCATCACCGACCGTCAAGGTCGCGTCCGCTCACTGCCCGACATCTTCCGCCAAACCCTCGCTGCCTCAAACATCCCGCTCATGGCGACGGGCGAATATCCCGCACCGCGCACCACCACCACCACTAATACCGCGCGCCTCGAACCCGTACCGGAAAACCGCGCACCCGAATAAGATTGGTGCATTGATTCATTGCTTCATTCAGTCACTGAATCAATGAACCGATAACTCAATGAATCAATCCCTTTTACGATTCATGCGGCAACGAAAGCCGCGTGATACTCAAAGCGCGTCCAGTTTCTTCGTCAATTTCGATTAACACGCCGTGAATGCGAACCATGCCTTCGCTGTGTCCGGCGCGCGGGGCGGGGGCGGTCATGAAGCGCGCGATGACATCGGTTTTGTTCATGCCGATGACGCCCGCGTGTGAGCCGGTCATCCCTAAATCGGTGATGTACGCCGTGCCGTTTGGTGAGACGCGCTCATCGGCGGTTTGCGTATGGGTATGTGTGCCGACGACCGCCGTGACGCGCCCGTCCAAGTGCCAACCAAGAGCCTGTTTTTCCGATGTCGCTTCGGCGTGAAAATCAACGAGGATAATTTTCACGTCTTCGGGAATCTGTGCGAGCAGTTCATCGGCTTTGCGAAACGGGTCGTCTTGCGGGTGCATAAAGACGCGCCCGATGAGATTGATGACGGCGTACTTAACGTCGCTCTGTTTGTGCGTCGCCCGTCCCACATACATCCCGACGCCGGGCGAACCCGCCGGGTAGTTCGCGGGGCGAAGCAAGCGATTGTTCTTTTCGATGTAAGGTAAGACTTCGCGCTTGTCGTAAATGTGATTACCGGAAGTCATCACATCAACTCCGGCGGCGAACAACGATTCGGCGTGCGGCGGCGTAATGGAAAAACCGCCCGAAGTATTTTCACCGTTTAAGACAAGGAAATCCACTTCGTGCTGTTCACGCAAATCCTGCAAGCGTTCGAGGGCGGCAACCCGTCCGGGACGCGCAACGACATCGCCAATCATCATCACTTTCAGCGTCATAAGAATTGCTTCATTGCTTCATTGATTCAATAAGAAGAAAGCGCGTCTTGCTTTTGATTATCGGGCAAGACGCGCTTTCAGGATTTTCGGTAGAGGGAAACAACCGTGTGAGCCGTTCCGAGGCTGTAAATTATGCCTGCATACACAGGTGGGTGACTTTTTTAATGAGCCGCCGCCTCCGGCAATTTCCCTGCTCTGAGGGAATGCACTGGCGTTGATACGGCATCGGTCTCCCAATTTACTAGCATTGGCACAATTATCAAGAGTCGGTGGACGAACTCCGCAGAAGTTTTAACTCCCTCAACCTAGGACGCATACTAGCATGAGGCGCGGGTTGAAAGTCGGAAAACAGAGGTTGAAAAACGCGACTTCAGGACTTGACGACCGTGCGCGTTTAGTATCAAAAATTTCACTGAACGCTCATACTGCCCGGCGCGTGTTGGGCTTCCGTCGCCGCGCGAAGCCGAAGCACGCGGTCGAGCATTTCGGAGCATTCCGTGCTGCGCGATGCGAGTTGAGCATCCGTGCTTTCGTAGTGCCGCTTGAGGCGATGAAGTTCGTCCGCGACGTGAAGCGCAGCGAGAATAGCGACTTTGAGTGAATCAACGGTCAACGTGCATGACGAGATTTCGCGCATCTGGCTGTCAACATACTCCGCGAGTTTCGTCACATATTCAGTGTCGCCGTCGGAGCGTATGTTGTAAGTCTGGTTATAGATTTCGACGCGAATCGTTGGCGTGACACTCGTTTCGTTATGTTTGTTTGCGCTCATCTGGAATTTATCCCTTGTGAATTGTAAATAGTGAATTGTAAATAGTGACAAAGAGATGTTTGAGTTTTAACGGCGGGATGCTCCCTTTCAACATCGAACCCTGAAAGTAAAACCCTGAACCTGCCTTCCATCTCATCACGATTTACTATTCACAATTCACGGTTCTAAAAACTACCGTTCGGGCTGCCGACCGTCGTTGTGATTTGGTTTGCGACTTGCGCCGCGCCTTCCGGGTCAAGCACGGCGAGGGCGTCGAGCATCGCTTCGATTTTTGTGCGAATCGTGTCGCGGTCGCTCAATAAACGCTCCACTTGAGCTTCGAGACGTTCCTTTTCGCCGTTCAGGTTTTCGCGTTCGCGGCGCATACCCGTGAGTTCGCGCTCAAGGGTTTCTTTTTCCTGTCGAAGCGATTTGGTGAGTTCAATCGTCCGGTAAATTTTGTCTTCAAGGTGTGAAAACTTTTCGAGTCCTGACAATCCAACCATCGCGGATTACTCCTTCATTGAGGTGTGCTTTCGCCCTCTGTTTGAAAGGGCGCGATTTGAATTTCGATTATGCCGACATCTACGGCTTTGGGCAAGAAACTTTTAAGAATCGGTTCGTTTGTTCATTGATTCATCGGTTCAATTAAAAACAGTTATTGAATCACCTTACGCGGTTCTGATTGTAGCCGCGTTCACGCGGCTTTCCGCGAAGCGGCACTTAGCCACGCGATTCATCGCGTGGACAAACGGCGTAAAAGTTTAAGGGCGTTTTAACGTCCTTATGGAAAAGTCGGCTTTAGCCAATCGCTAAAGCGGGTGCGGGAAGGACGTTAAAACGCCCTCCAATTTTCAACTCGCGCTTCAATCAGCCGTCAAACGGCTGGTCTAATCGCCGCTTCGCGGAAAGCCCGATGAATCGGGCTAAATACAAAATCGCGCAAGGGGAACTATTGAATCAATGAGCCGATGAATCAATGAATCAATGAATCAATTCCTCTCTACTCTCGCGGTTGCGCGTCGAAGCGTTCGATTAAGGTTTGCATGAGCGAACGATGCGCCGCGTCAACTTCTTCATCACGCAGGGTGCGCTCATCACTCGCATACACGGCGCGCAGGGTGAGCGAACGGAAGCCGTCGGGCAAATTCGCGCCTTCATAAACATCCACGAAGCGAACATCGCGGCAAATCTCCGTGCCGATCTCAAGGGCGGCGTTTCGCATCGCGTCGAACGTCGTTTGGCGATTGATGATGATTGACGTGTCGCGCGTCACAAAAGGGAAACGCGCGAGTGGACGATACCGCGACGTGACTTGATTCGCGTCGAGTAAAGAATTGAAATCCACTTCCGCGACGAACACGCTCTGTTTCAATTTCAACCGCGCTTCAATCGCTTCCGCGAGCCGTCCGATGCTGCCGATGATTTTACCGTTAAGTGAAATACGCGCGCTCTGACCCGACCGAAGATGAGTAAAATCATCAGGAGCAAAATCAAGCGCGGGCAGTTTCATGTTTTCAATCACGGCTTCGAGCGCGCCTTTGAGGTTATAGAAATCGAGCGGGCGGGCGACGCCGAAACGGTTCGCTTCACGATTGCCGCCAATCGCCGCCATTCCCAAAGCTTCTCGCTCAAGCGGGCGATGCTGTTCATCCGAAACATTCATTGCATCATCACTCGCCGCGTTTTCAACTTTCGCAAAGACGCGCCCGATTTCAAACAAGCGCACGTCGCGCGTTCCGTGATTGAGATTGTGGCGCACCGCGCCCAGTAATCCCGGCAACAAACTTGCCCGCATACGGGTTAAGTTTTCGATAATCGGATTGCTCAAATCAACCGCGCCCTCGTGCCGCGCATTACTTTCATTACCGCTCTCACCATCGCTTTCCTCAACGTCCGTATGCGTATTTGAAGAAACTCCGGTTTCGAGCGTCGGTAAAGCTGCGAACTCACGCGCATCGTTCGGGTCAATGAAGCTGAAGTTTATCGCTTCGTCAAAACCCGCTTGCGTCAGCGTGCGGCGCGCGAGTCGTCGCTTGTTTTCATTCGGCAAGAGTTCGCCGCCCGTCGTCGCCGCTGGTAAGCGTGAAGGGATGCGGTCAATCCCCGTGTGACGCACGACTTCTTCAATCAAATCCTCTTCGCGTTCGATGTCAACGCGCCACGACGGAGCGACATAGAGAGCCTGCTTTCCGTCGTGTTCGCGTTCGGTGAAACTCAATCGTCGGAGAATCTCACGCGCACTTTCGGCGGTGATGTCAAGACCGACAAGCACGCCGATACGCGCAAAACGCAAACACACCGCAGGTTGTTCATGCTTGCGCGGGTATATATCAATCAGGCTTTCGTCAGGCTTTCCGCCCGCGATGCCGCAAATCAAATCAATCGCGCGCTCAAGTGCGCGCGGCACGCCTTCGGGGTCAGTTCCGCGCTCGAAATGGTTGGCGGCTTCCGTCTGTAAATTGAGTTTGCGCCGCGTGCGCCGCACCTGCGAAGGTATGAAATACGCGCTCTCGATTAACACGTTCGTCGTATCGTTATGCACGCCGCTTGCCAGTCCGCCCATCACGCCCGCGACCGCGACCGGATGCGTCGCGTCCGCGATAACAAGCATCTCCGCGTCAAGTGCGCGCTCGACTTCATCAAGCGTCGTTATCGTTTCGCCCGCCGTCGCACGCCGCACGATAATTCGTTCATCAGTCAAACGATTGAGGTCAAACGCATGAAGCGGCTGCCCGACTTCGTGAAGCACATAGTTTGTAATGTCCGCGACGTTGTTTATCGCGCGCTGCCCGATTGCTTCAAGACGATTCAC
The DNA here is from genome assembly GCA_041743485.1 of Pyrinomonadaceae bacterium. Classification (GTDB taxonomy): domain Bacteria; phylum Acidobacteriota; class Blastocatellia; order Pyrinomonadales; family Pyrinomonadaceae; genus JANDLT01. The sequence goes on along the minus strand of JBGTMR010000025.1, from coordinate 4,686 downwards.
CATCCACGCGGGGCTTTGAGCAATCTTTACTCCGCGCACAATCCGCGCCGCGTAACGCGGACACAAATCCAACTCACGATTCTCGATTCGTCCCGCATCTTCACCATTAACATTCGCCGTTTGCACATTCGCGTTTCGCGTCGCTTCCGGTTTCAATCGTTTATTCTCAATCGCCGCGACTTCACGCGCCACGCCGAGATGCGACAAGCAATCGGGGCGATTCGATGTGACATCAATCTCCAACACGTAATCCTTCGCCGCATCGTCACCCACGACAAACTCATGCACCGTATCAACCGCCAAACCGACGCGCGTCAGCCTTTCGGCTAATTCACCCGCCGTCAAATCCGTTTCTATAAGGTCGCGCAGCCAGTTGTAACTAATGTTCATAAGCAGTGGTCAGTGGTCAGTGGTCAGTGGTCAGAAGAAGGCAGTTTGTTTTAACTATCCACTGTCCACTATCCACTATCCACTATCAAACGAATTGTTCCAAAAATCTACGGTCGTTCTCGAACAAAAGGCGTATGTCGTCAATGCCGTACATCAGGGCGCACATGCGGTCAATGCCGAGTCCGAAGGCAAAGCCGGAGTATTCCTCACTCGACACGCCGACCGCCGCGAGGACATTCGGATGCACCATCCCCGAACCGCCGAGTTCAATCCAGCCCGATTGTTTGCACACACGACAACCCGCGCCGTCGCACACGAAGCACGAATAATCAACTTCCGCCGAAGGTTCTGTGAACGGAAAATATGACGGGCGAAAACGTGTCCGCGTGTGCGCCCCGAACATGCGGCGGACGAACTCTTCGACCGTGCCTTTCAAGTCCGACATCGTGATGCCTTTGTCCACGCACAAGCCTTCGACTTGGAAGAACATCGGGTTGTGCGTCGCGTCCGGTGTGTCACGACGAAAGACGCGCCCCGACGCCGCGACTCTGAGAGGCACGCCGCGCCGCTCCATCGCGTGAATCTGCATCGTCGAAGTTTGCGAGCGAAGTGCCAAGCCGCTTGTCGTGTAGAACGTGTCTTGCGGCGAACGCGCCGGATGTCCTTCGGGGATGTTGAGTGCCTCGAAGTTATAGAAATCCGTTTCGATTTCCGCTCCGTCTTCAATCGCATAACCGAGCGAAACGAACACGTCATCAATGCGTTCGCGCAAAAGCGTAATCGGATGAAGATGACCGTGCGCGGCGCGGCGTCCCGGCAAAGTCACATCGAGACGTTCGCGTTCAAGTGAAGCCTGTTTGACGGCTTCGCTCAGAATCACTTCGACTTCCGCGATGCGCGTCGTGATGTCGGCTTCGAGATGCTGAACGGATTGCGCGAACACGGAACGCTCATCCGGCGCGACGCGCCCGATCTGTTTTTTAAGCGTGGCGAGTCGGCTTTTCTTACCCAGATGCCGCGTGCGTAAATCGGCGACGGCGCGCATGTCATCTTCGGCAACACGCGAGTCTTCGCGCAATGCGGCGAAGCGTCCGAACTCCTGCTCGAACGCTTCGCGCACCGTTTCGATTGACGGCGTTTCACCCGCAACTTCAGTCATAAATCATTAAAAAGCAGAAGTCAGAACTCAGTGGATAGTTTGAGAACAGCTTCTTCACTTTCCACTATCCACTATCAGTTATCCACTATGTTACGCGGCTTGCGCTTGCTGTTGATTCGCGCGTTCACCATCAAGCGCGCCTTTGACCTGCGTTGCTAACTCGGCGAACGCATCCATCTGATTCGCGGCGAGGTCAGCCAAAACCTTGCGGTCGAGGTCAATCCCCGCGAGTTTCAAACCGTGCATAAACTGCGAATAATTCAACCCTTGAAGCCGCGCCGCCGCCCCGATGCGGACAATCCACAGACTGCGAAAATCGCGTTTCTTCAACTTGCGTCCGGTGTACGCGAAATTAAGCGCGCGGTCAACCGACTCCATCGCCTGACGGTACAACTTCGACTTTGTGCCGCGATAACCCTTCGCCAGCTTTAATACTTTTTTGCGCTTTTCGGTGCGCTTATTACCACGTTTTGCTCTAGGCATGATTAGCTCCTTTCAGTCGCAGGAGTCAGAAGCCGGAAGCCAGTATTCAGAATAAGAAAACCACGTCTTCATTCTGACTCCTGACTCCTGACTTCTGACTTCTGATTTTTAACTTCTGCCGTAGGGCAGCATACGCTCGAAGCGCACTTGGTCGGATTCGGAAACGAGTGTGTCAATATCCAAATTGCGTTTCCGCTTTGATGATTTTTTGGTCAAGATGTGGCGCGCGTGTGAGTGTCCACGCTTTAGCTTGCCGTTCGCCGTCGAACGCACGCGCTTCGCCGCGCCTTTGTGTGTTTTAAGTTTCGGCATAATTGATTCCTTGTTGCTTTCTTCATGATTTAATATTTGAGATTTCAAATATCAGATTACAAATGATTTCAGGCTATAAATTCTAAACGGCAAATTCTAACTCTGCTCGTCGTTTGTCGGCGGCGGTTCGGACGATGCGGGCGGCTCAGACGCAGGCGACTCAGGGGGTGCGGGCGTCGTCGCGGTCGGCGCGGGTGCTGCCGCCTGTGTTAATAATGCCGCTTGCTTGGCGGCGGTGCTGGTCTTGGCGCGCTTCGGCGTGAAGATGAAAAACATTTGATTGCCTTCCATGCGCGGGCGCGTTTCGACTTCGCCGACTTCCGCCAAATCTTTCTCTAAACGCTGAAGCAGTTCCGCGCCGAGTTCACGGTGCGCCATCTCTCTGCCGCGAAAGAAAATCGTCGCTTTGACTTTATCGCCGTCTTGCAGCCAACGCTTGGCGTTCTTCGCTTTGAAGTCGTAATCGTGGTCATCCGTTCCCGGTCGAAATTTGACTTCCTTAACGGTGATGATGACCTGCTTTTTCTTCGCGTCGTGCGCCTTCTTTTTCGCTTCGTACTGATACTTGCCGTAATCAATAATGCGACATACGGGCGGGTCGGCGTTCGGAGCGACTTCGACTAAATCGAGTCCCTGTTCGCGTGCGGCGCGAATCGCGTCGCGCGTCTCCATGATGCCGAGTTGTTCGCCCGCGTCGTCAATCACGCGCACCTGCGCGACTCGTATGCGGTCGTTAATACGCACGGCGGGTTCACGCCGCGTATCGGGTCTGCTTCCGCGTCCACGAAAACCAGTAGCGATAATCTAACCTCCTCAGAAAAACTTTCAAATTTGAAATCTCAAATCTGAAATCAGCCATTATTGACGGCGCGCGTCTCGATTAACTTACGCGCCATTTCCCCAAACTCTGCGACGGTCATCACACCCGTGTCGCCCTTGCTTCGTTCGCGCACGGCAACCTGTGATTCGTCTTTTTCTTTATCACCGACGACAAGCATAAACGGCATCTTTTGTAACTGCGCGTCACGAATCTTCGCCCCGATTTTCTCACTCCGCGTGTTGACCTCGACGACTAAACCGTACTCATCACGCAACTCTTGCGCGACCGTTTCCGCGTAATCGTTGATGCGGTCGGTAATCGGCAAGACCGCGACATGCACGGGGGCGAGCCACAACGGAAACGCTCCCATGTAATGTTCAATCAACACGCCGAAGAATCTCTCCACCGAACCGAACAGGGCGCGATGAATCATAATCGGGCGATGCGGTTTGTTATCTTCCGCGATGTATTCAAGGTCGAAGCGTTCCGGCAAATTGAAATCGAACTGCACGGTCGTCAACTGCCACAAACGCCCGATTGCATCTTCGACCTTAATGTCAATTTTAGGTCCGTAAAACGCCGCTTCGCCTTCGATGCGTTCGTAAGGAATAGCGCGCTCGTTCAAGGCTTCAATCAATGCCGACTCGGAGTGTTTCCAATCTTCATCCGAACCTAAATAACCCTTCGTCGCATCGTCGCCTTTAACCGAAAGCTCGACCTTAAATTTCTCAAACCCGAACGTGCGAAACATGTCATAAGCGAAATCAACGCAGTCCACGATTTCACCTTTCACGGTTTCCGGCGTGCAGAAAATGTGCGCGTCGTCCTGCGTGAACCCGCGCACGCGAAGCAGTCCGTGAAGCGTTCCCGACAGTTCCGCGCGATACACCGTTCCGAGTTCGGCATAACGTATCGGCAGTTCACGATATGAATGCTGGTGCGATTTATAAATCCCTATGTGGACCGGGCAGTTCATCGGCTTGAGACGAAATTCCGTGCCTTCAAACTCGGTCGGCGCGAACATCGAATCGGCGTAGTTCTCTTCATGCCCGCTTTGCTGCCACAACTCGCGGCGCGCGATGTGCGGCGTGAACACCAAACCGTAACCGCGCTTCGTCAACTGGTCGCGCAAATAATCTTCCATACGGCGGCGTATCGAACCGCCCTTCGGATGCCAGAAAATCAACCCTTGACCGTAAGCTTCTTGAATCGAAAACAGATCGAGTTCCTTACCCAAGCGGCGGTGGTCGCGGCGTTCGGCTTCCTCGCGCTGCTTCGTCCACGCATCGAGTTCCTCTTGCGTGAAAAACGCCGTGCCGTAAATGCGCTGCATCTGCGGGCGTTCTTGGTCGCCTTTCCAGTACGCACCGGAAATCGCCAACAGCTTAAAAGCTTTCAGACGATTCGAGTTTGCGACGTGAGGTCCGACGCAGAAATCTATGAACGGCGTGCCGTCTATGTAATAAACGCTGACCGTCGCCCCGCCCTTCTCTTCGATGAGTTCGACCTTGAGCGGCTCATC
>JBGTMR010000024.1:0-29734 GCA_041743485.1 Pyrinomonadaceae bacterium | reverse complement strand
ACGAACATAACTTCATCGCGCCCGTTGCTTCCGCCTTCAGGATGCGACCGAACAATCGTCGGCGGCGGTGTCGCAAACGTGAAACTTACCGCCTTGTCCAAAACATTTCCGTTCGCCGCTTTCGTTCCCGCCAGAATCGTCACACGGTAATTCGTCGCCATCGGCAATCTCGCGTTGGCTTCGTTCGGCGCGCCGTTGCCGCGCAAATCAGCATTCGCTTCCGCTTTATTCGCTTCGGGTTGAAACACGGTTGTTTGCGTTCCGAGCCACCGCCACGCACCTTTGACTTCGGGAGAGAGTTGAACCGGAACGATGTTCGACGCTTCCCTTTGCGAAGCGACGCCGACCATCGGTTGCGAAAACGTCACGCTCAATGCGGGAGCCAACGCGACTTCGCCCACAGGCTGAAAGCGCGTGACTTCGAGCCGGGCATTCGCATCACTCACAACCGGCGGCGCGGCGTTAAATGTCGGCACGTCAAACGCCGCGTCAATCGTCGCCCCCGCACGCGGGGCGGGCGTGCTTCGTTCGCGCAACTTGAAATCCTGCGTGTCGTTTGTTTCGGTTTTCAAGTCGGGCAAGCGGGCTAAAATCTTGTTCGCTTCCGCGTCGCTCAACCGCGCGGCAGGTGCGACCGTATCTTTGATAATCGGGGCGGCTTGCTCCGCGCCTTCGCTCAAACGAAAGCGCAAACCTTTGTCGCCCATCTCGTTTTCGTCATCCGTGTTCTCGACGAAATGCCTTTCACGGGGCAACGCGGCGGGATAGACGTTTGGAGTCGGAAGCAGACTCAAGCACATTGACCACGCCAACAAAGCGGCGATTGGGGATTTGAGTTTCATGTCGAATGTCCGTTGACGGAAGTGAGGGTAAGAATTTGAAAAAGGTGGGATGCGAAAAAAGAGGGAAATAGTGCTTTCCAGCTTTCGCGTTTGATTCGTTTTGTTACCGTCGCTTAACATATCGCTTAACATAGCAGAGTGGCTCTGCCGCCCGATGCGAACCTTCGACCCGGCTTCATCCGGCACGCTTGCCACGACTTTCACCCGAACCGTAATTCCCTCAAATCCCGTTCGCTTGCTTACCCGTAACACTTTCCGTATAATTCGCGGCTTGCTTTAAGCGCGAAAGTTTCTTGCTGTGGGTTTCGCACCCACTTTTTCTTTTGCGCGATAGTTCACCGAGAAACCGGAGACGTTTTAATCAGCGTGGCGGAAACAGATTCAAGTCAATTCCCTATCGAAGCGCGTGTGCGTGAAGTCGCGGAAGGCGCGGCGAGTGATTACGGATTGGAACTCGTGCATATCGAAGTCGCCCGAAGCGGCGGACGCGGTGAAACTATCGCCCGCATTTTTATTGATAAACCGGAAGGCGTGACGCACGAAGATTGCGCGCATATCAGCCGACACACGGCGGCGGTTTTGGATGCGGAAGATTTTTTGCACGGCAATTACACGCTTGAAGTTTCCTCGCCGGGACTTGAGCGAGGGTTGTATAAACGCGGCGATTACGAACGCTTCTCCGGGCGTTTGGCACAAATCAAAACCGCGAAACCGATAAACAGTCAACGCAATTTTCGCGGGCGTATTTTGGGTGTTGATGCCGATTCGGTAGTGTTTGAAGACCGGACTAACGGGCGGGTTTTTATCCCGCTGGAGCTAATCGCCAAAGGCAATTTGGCGATTGACGTTGAAGCCGAGTTTAAGATTGCGGAAGAACGCTCGCGGCAACTAGCGGCGGAACGCGGAGCGATAAACGGCGATACCGCAAACGACACGACGAGCAATGACATACAGGGTGGCGAGTAAATCCAAGCGGTATTGCATCTAAAAGTGTAATTCGCCACAGCCAAATAGAAACTTGAAAGGTATTGTGCCTTTCTATACTTGAAACTTGAGATTGAGCAGCCGAAGAACCAAAACAGCATGAGCGCATCCATCGGGCAAAGCATTGATCTTCTCTGTAAAGAGAAAGGTATTGACCGCGAACTCGTCATTGAGGCGATGAAAGATGCCGTGCGCGCAGCGGCAAAAAAACAGTTTCGTTCGGGCGAAGAAATCTACGTCGAATGGTCTTCGGAGACCGGCATCGAACTTTTTTCGTCGAAAGTTATCGTCGAGGAAGTGACGAATCCGGCGATTGAGTTGTCCCTTGACGAAGCACGCGAAATGGCGGGCGATGAAGTCGAAGTCGGCGACGAATTACAACTTCCCTTGCCGATGGAAGAGATGGGACGCATCGCGGCGCAAACCGCAAAACAGATTCTTTTCCAAAAGGTGCGCGACGCCGAACGCGCCAACATTTACGACCAATATATTGACAAGATGGGCGACCTCGTTTCCGGCTTCGTCAAACGCTTTGAGCGCGGCGACGTGATTATTGATTTAGGTACGATTGAAGTCGTCCTGCCGCGCAAGGAACAATCGCGCGGCGAACAATGGTCACAAGGGGAGCGCGTGAGAGTCGTCATCAGCGAAGTGCAAAAGGAAGCGAAGGGCTTGCAAGTCGAAGTTTCGCGCACCTCGCCGGAACTCGTGCGCCGATTATTCGAGATGGAAGTCCCGGAGATTTACGACGAAACGGTGACGATAAAGAACGCCGTTCGTGAACCGGGTGAACGGGCGAAAATCGCAGTCACCTCGAACGAGCGCGATGTTGACCCTGTGGGGGCGTGCGTCGGCATGAAAGGTTCGCGCGTGCAGGCGATCATACGCGAGTTGCGCGGCGAGAAAATTGACATCATCGAATGGTCTGATGAACCGTCCGTGTTCGCGGCAAACGCTTTGTCGCCCGCGAAGGTCAATCAGGTTCGCATCACCGACATCGAGAAACGGCAAATGGAAGTTATCGTCAACGACGACCAACTTTCACTCGCCATCGGCAAGCGCGGTCAGAACGTGCGCCTTGCGACGAAACTCGTCGGCTGGAACATAGACATTCGCAGCGAAGAAGAAGTCAAGAAACAGGTTGCCGCGAGTCTCGGTGCGATGATCGCTTCCGGCGAAGCAGTTCCGCTGACCGCCCTTGAAGGAGTGTCGCCCGCCGTCGCCGCGGTGCTTGCCGAACACAATATCGAAACTGTGGACGCGCTCGCCGCGACATCTGTGGACGACCTTGTTGATTATCTCGATACGAGTCTTGATGAAGCCCAAGCGATTCTCGATTCCGTGCAGGCAATCGTCGCCTCGCGCACCGTCGAAGAAAACAGTATCGAAGACGGCGACGGCGAAGATGTGAGCCAAGCCGCCGAACAAGAAGCGACGCCGGAAGTAGTCACGGAAGAAACGACGGTTATCACTGAACAGCACGCGGCTTCAACCGAAATGGACGATAACGAAAATCAGCCGGGCGTCGAACCGTCCAACGAATCAACCAACGAAGGCTATGATGAAGCCGCACGCGGCGATTCACCGTACAGCACGGACGAATCCGATGTGCTGGCGCGAGATTCCGCCGACCCGGTTGCCATCACGGAAGCCGAAACAATGTCGCCTGATGAACTCGCCTTGCAAGGCGCGGGACGCGATTTACAACCCGACACTATCACGCCCGCACCGGACATAACTTCGAGCGGAGACGCGGTGACGGTTGAGGATGCAAACGACACGAACGAAAGTGAAGAAGACGCTCCGTTGTCTCCGAGTGCCGACTTCGCTTCCGAAGGCGCGATGGGCGACGGTTCAATCGAACGCGGTTCTCCAATCGGCGATGTCGTGATAACGGAAGACGACCGTGCCGAAGGTGATGCGTAATGTTTGTTTTCAAAATTCGCGTCGTCAGTATTTTTACCGCGTATGTTTAATGTTATGAACATACGCTTTGACAAGTCGCCTTAGACTTCCTTGCTCCTCAGCTTGCGCTTAAAGCTTAACGGCTAATTCGCGGGTGCGAGGTTGAAGTCAAAGAGACTATTAACTTTAACTTCAACCGAACTTATAAAGCGCGCGATGCCGTACTAATCCCGAAGCGTCGCAGCGAGGAGTGCATGACCTCAAACAAAATTCGCATCTACGACTTAGCGAAAGAATTGAAACTCGAATCGAAGCGTGTAATTGAAGAAGCGCGCCGCGAGGGTGTGGATGTCAATGTTCCGTCCAACTCCGTCTCGAAAGAGGTGGCGGACAAAATTCGTAATAAGTATTTCCCGAAAAAAGAGACGACGGTGAATCGCGCCGTGCGTATCGTCAAAAAACGCTCGACCGAAGGCGACGAAGCGACTCACGAAGGCGACACCGCAACCGGCGGCGACACTGATGTTCATCACGAACACACCGCCGAAGCGACACCGCCCACGCCGTCTATCGCACAAACTTCCGCGCCTGTGAAGTCCGACACTCGAACCGCTTCGCCATCATCGTCGTCCGGTTTCGTCAATCGCCCGATGGCGCGTCTCGTCAAACGCGCGACACTGCCGCCGACATCCCCAACAACTCAACCGGGCGTTGAACAACCCGCCGTCGCCGTTCTTGATGCGGAAAATTCGACTGCCGCCGCTGACGCTTCTATTAGTGAAAGCGTCTCAGCCGCCTCACACATCACGGACGCGACACCCGCCGTGTCCTCACCGGAACAACCGGAAATGCAAGCCACTCCCGAACGCGCGCCGGAAGAAGCGCAGCCCGTACCTACCGCACCGCCCTTAATGCAGCCTATCACCCAACGAGTCACGCCAAGCGGCACACGAACCTTAACTTTACGCCCGACTGCCGCCGCGCTTAACGCCGGTGTTCGTCCCGGCGAGCGCGTTTCAGCACCGCCGCTGCCGCCCCCGACTCCGCGCGAACGCATGGAGCGAAGCGGCGGAGCGTCCGTCGGAACTTCGACTCCCGATGCCTCGCGTCGTCGCGGCAGTGAAGTGCGCGGCGGAAGCGATGCACGCGGCGGCAATGGTGGACGGGCAACCGCGACCGCGCAAGGCACGCCCGGCGAAACCTTGACTCCGCAAACCACATACACTCCGCCTGCCAATTCGCGCCACAAGCCCGCATCGCGCGGCGGACGACGCGGCGCGCCGACAACTTCAGGCAGCGGCTTTCCCGCCGGTAGCGGACGGCGCAATGATGCGCGCGGCGGACGCTTCCAAGACTTCGACGCTCCGCAACGGCTCACGCTGGAAGAACGCATCCGCGAAGGCATGACTTCAAGCGCACCCGGAGAGCTTAATCAAGCCCGCATCGTCGAAGGTTCGACCGTCAAAGAGTTTGCCGAAAAACTCGGCATTAAGCCGAAGGACATCGTTGCCCTGCTGCTTCAACGCGGCGTGTTTGCGACCATCAATCAGCCTTTGGGCGACGACCTCGCGGTTGATTTGGCAAAGCGTTTCGGGTACGAAGTTTCGTTCGTGCCGTTTGAAGAAATGGTCACGGAGCAAGAATTTGAAGAACTGATTGCGATGGATTCCGATGACGTGGAACTGCCGCGCGCACCCGTCGTCACCGTCATGGGACACGTTGACCACGGCAAGACGAGTCTGCTCGACGCGGTTCGCACGGCGAACGTCGCGGCGGGCGAAGCGGGCGGCATCACACAGCACATCGGAGCTTATAGCGTCAGTGTGCCGAATCCGGGTGTTCCGGGCGAGATGCGCCGCGTCGTGTTTTTAGATACGCCGGGTCACGAAGCGTTCACGATGATGCGCGCGCGAGGAGCGAAAGCGACCGACGTGGTTGTGTTGGTCGTCGCGGCGGATGACGGCGTAATGCCGCAAACCATCGAAGCCATCGAACACTCGCGCGCCGCGAACGTGCCGATTATCGTCGCCATCAATAAGATTGATAAACCTGATGCCAACGCCGACCGCGTGAAGCAGGAACTCGCCGTGCATGGCTTGCAACCGCTCGACTGGGGCGGCGACACCGAAACCGTTCAAGTCTCGGCGCGCAATCGCACGAATGTTGATGTCTTGCTTGAAACGATTCTGCTCACCACAGACATCCTCGACCTCAAAGCGAGTCCGACACGTCTCGCTTCCGGCGTCGTGTTGGAAGCCAAGCTTGACAGAGGGCGCGGGGCGGTGGCGACCGTACTGGTTCAACAGGGGACTTTGCGCGTCGGCGACCCGTTCATCGCCGGACAGATTTACGGCAAAGTGCGCGCGATGTTTGACGATAGAGGCAAGAGCGTGACGGAAGCCGCACCTGCGACGCCCGTTGAGGTCTTGGGTTTGCAGGCTGTGCCGCAAGCGGGCGACTCGTTCCAAGTCGTTTCCGACATCACGCGCGCACAATCAATCTCGCAACATCGTCAACAACTTCAACGCCAGACCACGCTTTTGCAATCCACCAAGCGCGGCATCGAAGCTTTGGGCGAACAGGAAATCAAAGAACTTCTCGTGGTGCTTAAAGCCGACGTGCAGGGTTCGGTCGAGGTTCTCAAATCAACGCTCGAAAAGCTTTCGACCGAACAGGTCAAAGTCAAAGTCGTGCGTTCGGGTGTCGGCGCGATTACCGAATCGGATGTCATCCTTGCTTCCGCGACGCAAGCCAGCGCGTCGAACACGGCGGTCGTCATCATCGGCTTCAACGTGCGCCCGGAAGTACGCGCCGCCGAACTCGCCAAACAGGAGAACGTGGAGATTCGCCCGCATTCGATTATTTACAAAGTCGAAGAGGAGATTCGCGCCGCGATGATTGGAATGCTCGACGCGATTGAGCAGGAAAAGATTCTCGGTCACGCTCTTGTCCTTCAAGTCTTCCGCGTGCCGCGTGCCGGAGTTATCGCGGGTTGTCGCGTTCTGGACGGCACGGTCAAGCGCAACTCGTCCGCCCGACTTGTGCGCGACGGCGTGGTAGTTTGGGAAGGCGGCATCGCATCCTTGCGCCGCGCCAAAGACGACGTGTCGGAAGTCCGCGAAGGCTTCGAGTGCGGTATCGCTCTCGTCAACTTCAACGACATCAAAGACGGCGACCAGATCGAAGTCTTTACTATTGAGCGCGTCGCGGCAACTGAACTCTAAAGCAGTGGTCAGTGGTCGGTGGTCAGTTGTCAGGTAATACAGCCTTTCTTCTGACCACTGACTACTGACCACTGATTACTGACCATGAGAAGACCTGAAAGAGTCGCGGAACTTTTGCGCGAGGAGATAGTGCAGATTGTCGGTTTTGAACTTGATGATCCGCGCGTGGCGAGTGTGACGGTCACGGATGTCAAGATGGCGGATAATCTGCGCGATGCGCGCGTCTTTGTCGTCGTCGAAGGGACGGAAGAAGAACGCCGCCTCGCACTCGAAGCCTTGCATCACGCCGCGCCTTATGTGCGGCGGCAAGTTGGTTTTGCGCTTGAATTAAGACACGCTCCGATAATTCATTTCGTGCGCGATATAGTGGAAGAGCGGGCGGCGCGCGTTGATGCTTTGCTCGTCGGAATTAAGATTGAAGACCGTGAATCACCGGCACTCTCTGCCGATGCCGAAGGTGACACGGAACATGAAGGAGAACGCCCGCCTACGCTTGAATCCAACTTATAATTTCCCGAATGTTTGGTGCATTTGAAATCTCAAATTTTAGATTTAAATTGCAACACTCAAAGAAGTACGGTTCATCCCGGAAAACTATAATTCTTGAGCATAGTGCGAGGCATTGACACATAAATGTTAAGTCAGGTTGTTGAACTCGTCGAACGCAAAAACCGTTTTGCGATTACCTCACACGCCCGCCCCGACGGTGACAGTCTCGGCTCCTCACTCGGTCTCTACTGGCTGTTGCTCGCGCTCGGCAAAGACACGGACATCATCATGCGCGACGCTGTTCCGGCAGCTTATCAAAAGCTTCCCGGAGCGCATCACATTCAGGTAGCTTCCGCGATTGATGAGAAATACGACGCGGTTTTCGTTATCGAATGTTCCGACATCACGCGCCCCGACCTCGCGCGTCTCGATGAACAATTCATCGTCAACATTGATCATCATTCGACGACCGCGCTTTTCGGTTCAATCAACTGGATAGATTCGACCGCTTCCGCCGTCGGTGAAATGATTTATAACCTGTGCAAGGCGATGGGTGTGCGCGTGACGCGAGAAATCGCGGATTGCGTTTATACCGCGCTCTTGACCGATACGGGTTCGTTTCACTTCTCGAACACGACCGAACGTACTTTCAAAGTTGCGAGTGAACTCGTCCGCATCGGCGTCAAACCCGCGCGCGTCGCCGAAGCCGTCTTCAATTCACATCCATGGGGCAAGCTTGAACTGCTCGGCAAAGTTTTAGCGACCGCCCGGCACGACGCGACGGGACGCATCGCGTGGATACGTCAAACGATGGAAATGCAGAAACGCGCCGGAGCGTCCGATGAAGACAGCAGCAACTTCGTCAACTATCCGATGAGCGTCGGAGAGATTGAGGCGGTTGCGTTTTTCAAAGAATCCGCGCCCGGTGAATTTCGCGTTTCCCTACGCTCGAAAGGCGAAACCAATGTCGCGCGTGTCGCGGAAGTCTTCGGCGGCGGCGGTCATCGCAATGCCGCCGGATGCACGCTTCATGGTGATTGGGACGAACTCGAAGAAGCACTCATCCCGCTTCTTCAAGAAGCCGTCGCCTACGCTAACGGCGAAGAATTTGCGCGCGCCATCACCACCGACCTCGCACAACTCACGCCACACGAAATCGGAGCTTGAAGGGTAATGATGAGTGATGAATGATAAGTGATGAATTAAAGATAAAGCATTTCTCTCCAACTCATCACTTATCATTCATCACTCATCGCTTCTAATCTATGTCTCTATTTAGTCGCAAGAAAAAGAATCTTGAAGCAGTTCCGGCAGCCGAGAGGCGCGTGACGACCGAAGGCATTTTCGTTAAATGTCCGAAGTGCAGTACGGCTTTGTTCAAACGCGAGTTGGAAGAAAATTTTCAAGTTTGCCACAGTTGCGCCCATCACTTCCGGCTTGGTGCGCGTTCGCGTCTGGCGATGCTCTATGACGAAGGCGAATATGAAGAACTCGATGCGGAAGTCATATCGGGCGACCCGCTCGGCTTCGTTGACACCAAACCTTACCCCGAAAGATTGGAGCAAGCCCGACGTAACTCCGGTTTGCCGGAAGCGATAATCAACGGGCGCGGTCAGGTCGGCGGTCATCTGGTTTTCGCCGGAGCGATGGACTTTTCTTTCATGGGCGGTTCGATGGGTTCGGCGGTCGGCGAGAAAATCGCGCGCATCATTGACCGCGCGATTGAACATCGCGGGGCGGTCATTACGTTCGCCGCTTCGGGCGGAGCGCGTATGCAGGAAGGAACTTTGTCCCTCATGCAAATGGCTAAAGTCTGCGCCGGACTCGCCCAACTTGACGAAGCGAAACTGCCGTTTATCTCCGTCCTCACAGACCCGACGACGGGCGGCGTGACCGCGAGTTTTGCGAGTATCGGCGACGTTATCATCGCCGAACCGAAAGCCCTCATCGGCTTCGCCGGACCCCGCGTCATTGAGCAAACGATACGTGAGAAGCTGCCCGAAGATTTTCAAACATCGGAATTTCTGATGGCTCACGGCATGGTTGACCTCGTGATTGACCGCCGCGAATTGCGCGCGATGATAATCAACTTGCTGAACTTTATGATGCCGTCGGAGAACATCCTGCGCCCGCTTGATGAACCGATTGATAAGGAAGCGTCGCCCGTTGTGTGACAATTTTCAAGTTGAATAAAAATTGGCTTCTATAATTTTTCTCTCCGATGAACTTCTCCGAAGCCAAGCATTATCTACTGACTCTCGGACACGAAACGCTGGCGATGAAGTTCGGACTCGACGGCATACGTCGCTTGCTCCGCGAACTCGATAACCCGCACGAAAGCTTTTACAAAATCCAAATCGCCGGAACGAACGGCAAAGGCTCGACCGCCGCGATGCTCAACGGCATCACCTGTGCGTCCGGCATTCGCACGGGCTTGTACACCTCGCCGCATCTCGTCTCAATCACGGAACGCATACGCATCAACGGTGCGGACATCTCACCCGAAGCTTTCGCGCACGCCGCGACTTTGACGCGCGCCGCCGCCGAACGTCTCTCGCACAAAGGTGACGCGCTTCCGACGTTCTTCGAGCAGATTACCGCCGTCGCGTGCGTCGCTTTTCGTGATGCGAAAATTGATTTGGCGATTCTCGAAACCGGACTCGGCGGCAGACTCGATGCTGTGACCGCGACCCACGCCGCCCTCATCGGCATCACGCCTATCGCCCTCGACCATCAAGAATATCTCGGCACGACGCTCACCGAAATCGCGCGCGAAAAAGCCGCCGTCATACGTTCCGATACCAAAGCCGTCATCGCAGCGCAAATTGCTGAAGCCCGCGACGCGATTACCGAATACATCGCGCCGATGAACATTCCGATGCACCTTGCGCCGTGCTATATCGCACCTCAAAACGCTTGCGTCACATACGTTGACGAACGTGGACGCTTGACCGCCGACATCACTACCAAGCGGCAAACTCACCGCGACCTTTTTCTTAATTTACCCGGTCATCATCAACTCGCCAACGCGCAAGTCACAATCGAACTCGCTGAAATTTTGCGTGATGAAAACTTCGCCGTTACGAACGACGCGATACGCTTCGGACTCGGTTCGACCCGCCACGCCGGACGGTTGGAGTGGTACTCATCACGACACAGTGAACCGTCGCTTCTTTTCGACGGGGCGCACAACACGGCGGGAGCGAGTGCTTTAGCCGATTATTTTCGTGAGTTCATCCACGCCCCGCTCACGATTATCTTCGGCGCGATGTGCGATAAAGACCTCGCGGGCATCGCCGCTTCCCTGTTCCCATTGGCGCACAATCTCATCCTCACACGACCCGACAACCCGCGCGCCGCGCACGTTGATTCGTTGCGCGACATCGCGCTTATACATAAACCCGCATCCCGCATCACCGTTTGCCCGAACGTCGAAGAAGCTTTACATCGCGCGCGAAACTTGACCGGGCGCGATGAGGTAATATGCATTACAGGTTCGTTGTATCTTATCGGCGAAGCGAAGGCTGCCCTGAAATTGCAAAGTGTCACCCAATCGGAATCATGAACACAAACAACAAACCGATACCCGAAATCATCGAAAGCGAAATTGTCTTTCGCGGCAAAGTCTTTACCGTCACCGCCGACCGCGTGCGCGAAGAAGGCAAGGAATATGTGCGCGACATCGTGCGGCATCCGGGTAGCGCGTGCATCATCGCGGTTGATGACGAAAAGCGTGTTTCCCTTGTGCGGCAGTATCGCCATCCGGCGCGAAACTTTCTCATAGAGATTCCGGCGGGCAGCCGTCACGATGAACATGAATCGCCGGAAGCGTGCGCGCGCCGCGAACTCGAAGAGGAGTTGGGCGTAGTCGCGGAAAAGCTTGAACTGCTGATTGAGTTTTATGTGTCGCCGGGCTACTTCACCGAGAAGATGTGGATTTATCTTGCGACGGACTTACGCGCGACACAACAAAATCTCGATGAAGACGAGAACATCGAAATCATCAAAGTCCCGTTTGACCGCGCGTTGAAGATGATTGAGACGGGAGAAATCGTTGACGCGAAAACCATCATCGGCATTCCACTTGCCGCGCAAAGGCTAAAGTAAATTCACGCGCTCCGATGAATTTTCAAACGTGCGCGTCATGCGGTAAGGTGTCTGAATTGTCCGCATCCTTTTTAACCTGAACCCGCGCCGCCATCGTTTAACTTATGTCCGATTCAATCTACTCGCCGGAGACGCCCGCCCCCGAACCGCACCCGATGCACGATGTCCATCCGCCAGACAATCCGCCGTACAGCTTAGGCTCTGCCGTGCTGTTGTGGATTGCCGCCACGTTGACGCTGTTTGTCGTTTCGACCGTCGGCGGCTTGGTTTATATGGTTGCGGTGTACGGCACAGACATTGAAAAGCTACGTCAATTCGCCGCGAACGTGGCGGAAAACTTGACCTTCGACCCGAACTTTATTCTGGCGAATTTAGTGCTGACAATTTTGACGCACTTATTGCAAATCGGGCTGGCATGGTGCTTAGTTACCGGGTTAGGAAAGCGACCTTTTTGGAGTACGCTCGGCTGGCACTGGAGCAAAAACTTCGGTTTGAAGGCGAGTATTTTAACGACAGTCGGGTTGCTCGTCATCGGTTTGTTGATTTCCAATTTTATCGGCGGCGATGAAACCCAAATTGACCAAATTATAAAGAGTTCAACCGGCGCGCGATTAACTCTCGCGTTCGCTGCCGCCCTGACCGCGCCGTTTGCCGAAGAAGTCGTTTATCGCGGCGTACTGTTTCCCGCAACGCAACGCCGCACTGGGACGCTCTGGGCAATCGTCATCGTCAGTACCTTGTTCACACTCGTTCACGTTAATCAATACTACAATAACCTCGGCGTCATCTCCGCCGTCGGCATCCTAAGTTTGGCAATCACGATGGTGCGGGCTTACAGTGGAAGTCTGCTTCCGTGCTTCGTCATCCACACGATTTTCAACAGCATCCAAGCCGTCGTCATCATCTTTCAACCTTACCTGTCGCAAACTGATGAGGAGACGATAACGGGTCTTCATCTGTTTTCCAGATTGTTCTAAAGCAGCGCAATCATACAGGGAATGAAGATTAGAAACAGGAATAGTAAAACGGAGGTGAGCGGAGGTAGAACGGAGTAGAACGGAGAAAACATTAGACCTCTTGCAAAAGTCCCGTAGGGACTGACTGATAATAGCCCAGCGATTCATCGCTGGGAGAAATGTCGGAAATTTCCCAGTCCTGTAGGGACGACTGAACGGAGTTTCAAGTGTCCCTACGGGACACGGTATGTTGTTCATTCTGTACCCAGCGATAAATCGCTGGGCTAAAATCAAATGTCCCTGACGGGACGACTTTTGCAAGAGGTCTATTCTTCTTGTTCTTCCTCCGTTGACCTCCGTTCCCGCCTCCGCTCACCTCCGTTTTACTATTCTCATTCGCACGATTCGCAAGTCGCGTTCTTACGATGCCAGCGATTCCGCCGCGCGCCGCACGTCTTCTTCCGCACCACGCAGTACGCGCACATAGCCGCCGCGTTGTTCGATAAACGTCACGGTCGCATCTTCGCGCCACATCATGGACTTCGCTTCACCCGCACCCTGTTCGCTCATCCTATCCGCACCGCGTCCCTTTTCGAGCAGTTTATTATAGGCGGCGAAAAACTCGTCCGCGTCCGTGTGTGTATCCCACGCGGTTTGCCACGCGAACAGGCTCTTGCCCGCCTCGCGCGATTCAAATAAATATGCCGTATCGCCGCCCCATCCGGCAGCGGCTTTCGCCGCGTCTTTCGCGGACGCGCCCGCGAGCAGTACGCCGCGAATCCCGATTTCGCCGAGCGGCGTTGACGTGGTGTGTCGCCAGCCGAGCGCGCCGAGCATTCTTTCATCAATCGTCGCGGGGCGCGGTTGTTCGCCCGCGAAGTATTTTTCAGGATGCAAAATCTGTTCGCTCGATGCGGGCGGATTCTGGAAAAGTTTATTGACGCCCGCTTGCCCGTCGCGCCTTCTGACGGCTTCGACGAAGCGCACGCCGTCGCGGTAACGAAAGATAAACGTCTCAAGCAGAAGCGGCGGAAAGAATAAACCAATCTGCGCGCGATACGTCGCAAAGCGTTCGTCTTCGCGCTGCCCGATTTGTGTGAGCGGCACGCGCTCCCACGCCGCGCCCTGCTCGAAGCGGCGTTGAACACTGACCGCATCGCCTTCGATAACGGCGAACACGGCTTCGGCTTTATCGAAACTGTACGGGCGACGAAGCAAGAGACGCTCCAAATCGAAATGCTGGTCTTGCATCGCGTGCGTCATCTCATGCGTCATCAACGATTCACTTTTGCCGCCGCGCTCCACGAGTAGAATCTGTTTGTCGAACGGTGAATAAGTCGCACTCGCGGAAACGGCGGTGAAACTCGCGGCGAGTGCGCCGAGGTCAACGCCACGCGGCAAGACGCCGCCCGCCGCCGCGAGTCGCCCGATTGCACTCAAATCGTCGCCGCCGAAAATCTCCGTCACTTCCCCTGTCCGCGTGCCGTATTCCCAACCGGAAAGCGTCGTCATCCCGACTTCGGATTTCCACGCAAGCCCGCGCGTCTTGGCAACCGTCTCCATCGCCCGCGCGCGCAGACGTTTAAGGTCGGGGGTCAAAGCGCGCACGGGCAGCGGCGACAACGCGCGCGGAACCACGGGGGCGGGCGTACTCGTCGCCGATGCAGGTTGAACCGGCATCCGGCGCACCAATTTATTGTCACTAAATGCAAAGGCGAGTGCGGCGATAACGATTGCCAGTAAGCCTAAAATTACGAAGGGTCGCTTGGTTAAACTCATAAGCGACTTAGACGCATGAATGTAGTGAGCGGATGCCGAAGAATAGTGGATAACGGATAGTGGATAACGGATAGTTTAAGAAGATTTGTTTTTCACTATCCACTATCCATTATCCACTATCCACTATCTTTCAATCATATCCAACATTGAGCCGCCTGACAGTGAGGCGGGCGGCGACAACGGACGCGGGGGCGGCGTAGCGATAATGGGCGGCGGCGGCGTGTGAATCGAAGTCGGTGGAAGGTCGGCATCGGGAAGCGATCCGTCGTAATCCGCGAGGCGTAGGTTGAGATTGTTGGCATTGCTGGCGTAAGACATCGCATCTTCGCGGCTGATAGTTCCTTCGCGGACAAGCCGCTCAAGCACGCCGTCAAAGGTTTGCATTCCTTCCATATCGCCCTGATCCATCGCGTCGGTCAGCGATTTACCATCCGATTCACCGTTTTCGATGTACTCCCTTGTGCGTGAAGTGGATTTCAGAATTTCAATCGCGGCGACGCGCCCTTTGCCGTCGGCGCGTGGAAGCAAACGCTGCGAAACGATAAAGCGAAACGACTGCGCGAGGCGTGTGCGTATCGCTTTTTCTTCGTTCTTCGGGAACACGCCGATGATGCGGTCAACCGTTTTCGCCGCATCAATCGTGTGCAAGGTGGACATCACAAGGTGTCCGGTTTCGGCGGCTTCCAAAGCTACTTCGATGGTTTCGCGGTCGCGCATCTCACCGACGAGAATAACTTTCGGTGCTTGCCTTAACGCGGCGCGCAGGGCGAGAGCGAAACTCGGTGTGTCGGAGTGAAGTTCGCGTTGATGAATCGTCGAGTTTTTATGTTGATGAAGAAACTCAATCGGGTCTTCGATAGTGACGATGTGGTAGTGCTTGATTTCATTGATAAGGTCAATCACGGCGGCGAGCGTCGAAGATTTGCCGCTGCCCGTCGGACCCGTGACCAGCACGATGCCGTTTTTGAGGTCGGCAATCTGCTTGAGTTGAAGCGGCAAATGTAAATCCTTCCACTGCGGCGCACTCGGCGGAATGACGCGCATTACGATGGCGTGCGTGCCGCGTTGCATAAAGATATTGACGCGGAAACGACACAAGCCCGGCGCGCTAAACGACACGTCCGCCGAGCCGTTATTGGTCAAAGCTTCGATGGCTTGCGCGTGTGAACCGATGATGACTTTCGCAATCGCGGCGGTGTGCGCGGGCGTCAGTTTTTCCAAACCGGGAATCGCCACGCCTTGCAATTTACCGACGAGTTCGATTTGCGGCGGGCGTCCGGGCGAGAAAATCAAGTCACTGACTTTATCGGAAACCGCCAACATACGTTGCAAAACAGCGACGAGATTTAACGGCGCGGGGTTCGGAGACACAGGCACGGAAGCGGGCATAGGTGTGTTCATATTGAGAGATATTGTTAAAGGAAACGGAAGGGATGAGCGAGCGATTAGCCGGAGGCGGGATGCCCTTGCATGAAAGGCGGGCAACACATGCTACAACTTTTGACCTTCTGGCGACAACTGTTTTTATGATTTCGGTTTTGATGGGATGCCCGTTGTGTAAGTTCCGCCGCGAGTTGAAATTCATCCGCCAAGAATGAATCAATCCCCCTCCTTCCGTTTCAGCCCTGAATCGCGTTATCATCCCTGTTTCATCTTAACCCACGAAACTTCGCTGTGTGGTGCAATCATGACCGAAGAAGCAATCACGGTGCGCGGTGCGCGCGTCAACAATCTCAAGAACGTCTCGTTCTCGATTCCGCTTAACCAACTCACGGTCGTCACGGGCGTCAGTGGTTCGGGTAAAACCTCGCTCGCGTTCGACACGCTTTATGCCGAAGGGCAACGTCGTTATGTCGAATCGCTTTCGGCTTATGCGCGCCAATTTTTGGAGCGCATGGACAAGCCGGACGTGGACGAAGTGCGCGGCATTCCGCCCGCGATTGCGATTCGTCAGAAAAACTCGACGCGCAATCCGCGCTCGACCGTCGCCACGCAAACCGAAATTCACGATTACTTGCGGCTGCTCTTTGCCCGCATCGGGACGACGATTTGCCGCGTCTGCGGACGTGCGGTTTATAAAGATTCGCCCGAATCCGCCGCCCTCGAAACACTCGCCGCGCTCGCCGAAGGCACGCGCTTTTACGTTCTGTTTCCGGCGGATGCGGGCTTGAAAATCGTCGCCGAAGAAACTAACGGTGAAAGTAAAAAGCCCGCCAAGAAAACCAAAACGAAAGGGTCAACCAAGAAGAAAAAGGACGCCGAATACGATAAGACCGATACCGTCGCGGTCGAACATATCTCGACCACCGCGCATGTTATGAGCCTGATGCAGCGCGGTTTTACGCGACTTTTCCGCAACGGTGAAATCATCGAACTCCGCACGCCCGACGACTTCGCGCACGCGACGTTCGACGAAACGCATGTCCTCGTTGATCGTCTCGCCGCGAGTTCCGATGTGCGCGGGCGGCTGATTGATTCGCTCGAAATCGCGTTCCGTGAAGGGCGCGGCGAAGCGACGATTCAAACGGCGGAAGCCGAACCGCGCACGCTCGAATTTTCCGAACGCTTCGCGTGTCGCTATGACGGCACGCCTTACACCGAACCCGAACCGCGCCTGTTTTCATTCAACAATCCGTTCGGCGCGTGTCCCGTCTGTCAAGGCTTCGGCAACGTCGTCGGCGTGGATATGGATTTGGTGATTCCCAATCAACAACTCTCTTTGAAGAACGGCGCAATCGAACCGTTCACGCGCCCGCAGTACGAATGGGCGCAAACGGAATTGATGCGCTTCTGTCAGAGTGAAGGCATCTCCGTCACCGAACCTTTCGCCACGCTGACGAAGGCTCAACAACGATTCATCATCGAAGGCAAAGGCAAATGGTCGGGCGTGCGCGGCTTTTTCGCGTGGGTTGAAACGAAGAAATACAAGCTTCACGTTCGCGTTTTTCTGGCGAAGTATCGCGGCTATACCGTCTGCCACGAATGTCACGGCGGACGCTTGCGCCAAGAGGCACGCGATGTGCGCGTCGGCAATCGCACGTTGCCGGAAATCTCCGCTTTATCAATCGCGGAAGCCGCCGATTTTTTCAGTGCGCTCGAACTAACGGAAGAACAACACGCGATTGCCGAACGTGTGCTTGATGAAATCACTCGCCGTCTGCGCTTTATGGTTGATGTCGGTTTGGACTACTTGACGCTCGCGCGTCTCGCCTCAACTCTGTCGGGCGGCGAGGCACAACGCATTCAACTGGCAACGAGTTTGGGCAGTGCCTTAGTCGGTGCGTTATATGTTTTGGATGAACCGAGCATAGGGCTTCACCCGCGCGACGGTGCGCGCCTGATACGTCTGCTTGAGCGTCTGCGCGACATCGGAAACACCCTGCTTGTCGTCGAACACGACGCCGAAATGATGCGCGCCGCCGATCACATGCTTGACGTGGGACCTCACGCGGGCGAACTCGGCGGGCATATCGTGTACGAAGGTTCTTTTGAAAATTTGATACACGACGGTTCGTCTTTGACCGCGAAATACCTGCGCGGCGAAGCGGCGATTAAAGAGCCGAAACTGCGTCGCAGCATCAACCCGAAACGCATGTTGCGCGTGCGCGGGGCGAGTGAACACAATCTGCAAAACGTGGATGTTGATATTCCGCTCGATATGTTGACGGTCATCACGGGCGTCAGTGGTTCGGGGAAATCAACGCTTGTCCATGATGTGATTTACGCTGGACTCAAAAAGCAGTTCGGTGATTGGACGGGACACGTCGGGGCGTTTGCGAAACTCGAAGGCGCGGATAATCTCGATGAAGTCATACTTGTTGACCAATCGCCCATCGGACGCACGCCGCGCTCGAATCCCGTGACGTACATCAAGATTTACGACGCGATTCGTGAAGCCTTCGCCGCGACGCGCGAAGCTCAAGCGCGTGGTCTTGATGCGTCCGCGTTCTCGTTCAATGTTCCGGGCGGACGTTGTGACGTGTGCGAAGGCGACGGCACGGTGACGGTTGAAATGCAGTTTCTCGCCGATGTCGAACTCGTCTGCGAAGAATGTCACGGCACGCGCTTTAAGGCTTCGACGCGCGAGGTAAAACTACGCGGCAAAAGCATCCACGACGTTCTACAAATGACGGTGCGCGAAGCGATGACCTTCTTCCGTGACTCGAACAAAATTCATAATCGCCTCAAGCTGTTCGATGCCGTCGGGCTTGGCTACTTGCGGCTCGGTCAATCCGCGACCACGCTTTCCGGCGGCGAAGCGCAGCGCGTCAAACTCGCGGCGCACCTTGCGAAAAAAAGCGGCGTGAAAACTCTTTATCTGTTCGATGAACCGACGACGGGTTTGCACTTCGACGACATCAATAAACTTCTTTCCGCGTTTCGTTCACTCGTTGATGCGGGCGGTTCTCTGCTGGTCATCGAACACAATCTGGACGTGATAAAAACCGCCGACCACATCATAGATATAGGTCCCGAAGGCGGGGCGGGCGGCGGGCGCATCGTCGCCACAGGCACGCCCTCTGACATCACGAACGTCGCCGCATCGCACACCGGACAACACTTGCGCGAACATCTCGCGCGCCAACACGCCGCCCACAACCTGCTTGACGAAGAGGGATTATATGAACTTGAAACAGCGCATAGTCGGTGATTTAACCGACGCGATGAAAGCCAAAGACGCGGCGCGCACCTCGACACTTCGCATGGTCAAAGCCGCCTTTATGAACCGCGAAATTGAAAAGGGGGGCGAACTCTCCGACGATGAATTAACCAAGATGCTTCAATCGCTCGTCAAACAACGCCGCGATTCAATCGAACAATACGAAAAGGCAGGACGCCCCGAACTCGCCCAAAAAGAGCAAGCCGAAATCCTCGTGATTGACGCTTATCTTCCGCGCTCCGCGACGCCCGAAGACATCGAACGCGCCGTCACCGAAGCGATTTCCGAACTCGGCGCGTCCACGATGAAAGACATGGGGGCGGTCATGAAAGCCGTCCGAATTAAACTCGCCGCACTCTCGGCGGACGGGCGCGCGGTCAGTGAAACGGTTAAGCAGCGACTTGGCAGTTGAACCGGATTTTGAAGGCGGCGTTCCTGCTCAGGAAACTTACTTGAAGCGGCTTCTCAACCACAAAAAGCCAATGTTTAGAGGCGGGATTCCACCCGCCGTTCGTCGGAGTAGCGGCGGGGTTTGTCGGCTGAATCCGAACCGCCCCAAACTCAAAACCACTTTGGCGCGCCCGTCACAAAGTTGCTAAAAGTCAGGCGTATGGGTTATCGTCGCCCGTACCGCACGACAGTACAACCAAGCCCGCACACAGACTTCTTATTTCATTTAAGTTGAGGATAATTACTATGATTTCAAAGGACGAAGGAACAGTTAAAGCGAAGTTGCGTATTGCTCCCGATATATGGCGCAACGGCGAATTCATCGCATGGGATGACGCGCGCGTACACGTTATGTCGCACGTTTTACATTACGGTTCCAGCGTCTTTGAAGGCATTCGTTGTTATGCGACCGCACGCGGGGCGGCGGTTTTCCGCTTGCGTGAACATATGCAACGCCTCTTAAATTC
Organism: Pyrinomonadaceae bacterium; assembly: GCA_041743485.1. Lineage (GTDB taxonomy): Bacteria > Acidobacteriota > Blastocatellia > Pyrinomonadales > Pyrinomonadaceae > JANDLT01. The sequence continues at coordinate 9,871 of JBGTMR010000024.1, read as the reverse complement.
AGCGAAAATTTATCGTATGGAACACGATTGGACGCTTGACCAACTGTGCGACGCGGCGGTTGAACTCGTCCGGCGCAGCGAGATGAATCAGTGCTACATTCGCCCGATTATCTTTCGCGCGCTTGACGAAGACCGTCCGGCGTTTGGCGTCAATCCATTTCCGAATCCGTTGGTGTGCTGCATCGGTGCGTGGGATTGGGGCAAGTATCTCGGCGACGCGGCGATTGAAAGCGGAGTGGATGTTTGCGTTTCATCGTGGAATCGTTTGACGCCGAACTCGATGCCCGCGATGGCGAAAGCGGGTGCGAATTACATGAACTCGCAGTTGATAAAAATGGAAGCGATACGCAACGGCTTCGCCGAAGGCATCGCCCTCGATGACAGGGGTTTCGTCTCGGAAGGTTCGGGGGAAAACCTGTTCTTTGTGCAGGGCGACCGCGTAGTGACGCCGCCGCTTTCGTCATCAATTCTTCCCGGCATCACGCGCGATTGTGTGATTCAGATTTGCCGCGAACTCGGCATCGAAGTCGTCGAAACCGGATTGCAACGCGCCGCGCTCTATGTTGCCGACGAACTTTTCTTTACCGGAACTGCCGCCGAAGTGACGCCGATTCGCTCGGTTGACCACATCGAAATCGGCACGGGGGGGCGCGGCGCAATCACCGCGCGCATTCAAGAAGCCTTCTTTGCGATTACTTCGGGCGAACGTCCCGCGCCCGGCGACTGGCTGACTTATGTTAATCCCGACCAAGCCTTATCCGACATGCCGCGCCAATCGTCGCATGTCCTTCCCGATGAAGCTGCCGAATCAGTCAGTGTGGCTTAAACGGTAAGTCTCGCATCGAATCGGACATCTTCGACACAACATACAAACGGCAAGAGCGCGGACGAGATGCACCACATCTCGTCCGCGCTCTTGTTCTCCGATAGCGCAAGACTCAGGTGACTGTATGCACCTTAACCGAACTCGATAGCTCCAAGCCTGAAAGTCTGCCCGCCATTAACACGATTTGCTCGCCGGATTGGACGATGCCCGCTTCAAGTAAAACACGTTCACCGACGCCGATAAGTTTCTCGGTCGAATCGCACGCCGGATGAAGCATCGGTTCGACACCCCATATCGGGGCGAGTTCGTGGCGCACGTCGGGCGAAGCGGTTAAGGCGATGATGCGTTGCGTGGGACGTAGAGCGGAGAGGCGGCGCGCCATCAAACCGGATTCGGTAAAGACGGCGATGAGTTTGGCACTGATTTCTTCGGCGGCGTTGGAGGCGGCTTCGCACAGGGCGCGGCTGACGCGACCCGTCTGGCGACCCGCGAAACGCCGCGTCGCGCTCATCTCGTCTTGGATGCTTCGCCCGATTTCGGCGGATTCGATGATGCGTGCCATCGTTGCGACCGCCCCGACCGCGTGCGCTCCCGTCGCGGTTTCGGCGGAGAGCATCAGGGCGTCGCTTCCGTCCCACACGGCGTTCGCTACGTCGGACGCTTCGGCGCGTGTCGGGCGCGGGTTGTCAACCATTGATTGCAGCATCTGCGTCGCGGTGATAACGAATTTCCCCGCCTTATTCGATTCGGTGATAATGCGTTTTTGATAAACGGGAACGAGTTCGACGCTGGTTTCGACTCCAAGATCGCCGCGTGCGACCATCACACCGTCGGTCACCGCGATGATGTCATCAAGGTGGTCAATCGCTTCGGCTTTCTCAATCTTAGCGATAAGCGGCGCGCTTCCGCCTTCGGTGCGGATGAGGTCTTTGGCTTCCGTGATGTCTTCGGCGCGGCGCACAAACGACAACGCGATGTAGTCGGCTTGCTGTTTCACCGCCCAACTCAAATCGCGGCGGTCTTTATCGGTCAGGGACGGAATCGGCAACGCGACGCCGGGAAAGTTGATTCCTTTGCGCTCGCCCAACATCCCGCCGTTGACGACGCGGCACACGACATCGGTTTCCGTGACCCGCTCGACCGTGAGTTCGATGAGTCCGTCATCAATCAGCAGACGCGCCCCCGGATGTACGTCGCGCGCAATGTGGGCGTAGTTGGTCGAAACTTCGCGCGCGTCACCGACGACGGAACGACTCGTAATCGTGAATGTCGCATCCTGCTCCAAAGGCACAAAGACGCCGCCCTTGAGGACGCCGGTGCGAATCTTCGGACCCGACAAATCAACGAGGACGGCGAGCGGGCGACGCATACGCTCGGCGGCACTTCGCACACGGCGAATCGTTTCGGCGTGTTCCTCTTGCGCTCCGTGCGACATGTTGATGCGGACGGTATTGCATCCGGCGGCAAGCAACGCTTCGAGCGTGGCGGGTTCACGCGAAACGGGACCTAAGGTGGCGACAATTTTAACTCGTCTCATAAATTAGGAGTCGAAGGACAAGAGTTTTGGGGTTGGATAAGACGGGGCAGATATTAACACTTCGGGTTCGGTTCGGACACATTTGTACGTTGTACATTTGAAATGCGAATCAAGGGTTAAGTATGCGTCCTGCTTTAGCTACGGCAGTAGCGGCAAGACGGTAGCCCACAGTGAAGCGCAAGCGGAACTGTGGGAAGAAGGTAGATAGAGGTTTCAAGCTACGGTAGTAGCGGCAGAAATCAGCCGCAAAACAATCTTATCCGCTTATCTTACGCTGCTTCCGCAGCTGGAAATCTTTGTGTCGCATAAACCCACAGCTTGCGCTGTGGGCTACCGTCTTGCCGCTACTGCCGTAGCTCATGAACACGGCAATCGAAGTTTTTACGATTGATTCGCATTTGAACTAAGCACCATCCGCCACAAGCGATTCACGTTTGCGTAAGTATCCCATCACGGTGGCGACGAACGTCGAGTGTGACCATGTGAGCGGCGAGACGGAAAGCGGTGCGCCGCTTAACGGGTGAATCTGTTCCGCGAACGCGCCGGAAGGTAAGGCGCGCTTCGTCGCCCAATCGAGCAGTTGAAGCGTGCCGTTTAGTTCTTCGACGGTGCGGGCGCAGGCGGTGCGGTAATCGGCAAGCCACAGGGTGCAGATAAACCACGGATTGCCGGGAACATGTTCGGTATCATTCGTGACGCTCATGTAGCCGTCGGATTCATAACGCGCGACGCCGCCGACTTCAGTTTTAACCCACAAACGACTTTGCACCGCGCTCATCGTCGTGCGGACGACCGCATCATCAATCGCAAAAGCACCGAAATAAAAGATGCCGAACAGCGAAGCGTCAAGCGTCATGTCTTTATAAAATCCCTCGTTGCCGTCCGGCATCAGAGCGCGGGCGAAGCGTTGATGTCCGTCGTCATAAAGGTGCGTGCGAAGCGCGTCGCGCATCGTGTCGGCAATTTCGAGATAGGTGCGCGCGTGGTCTGTGTCGCCGAATAGATTGGCGAATTTCGCGGCGGCAATTAAAGCACCGATGACGGACGCGACGGTGAAGGTGTGTATGCCGCGACGGTCTTCCCATAAATTCCACGAAGGAAGCGGCAAGCCGGTCGCTTCATCACGGAAGCGAACGAGGAAATCGGCGGCGCGTATGATGAGCGGGCGATAGAGCGAGGCGACAAATTCGATGTCCCGGAAATTGTCGTAGTGATGCCATAACGCCCACAGGACAAGCGCGGTTTCGTCTTCTTGAATCGGGGCGAGTTTCTCCCGCGTGCGGGCGTCCCAACGCGCGTGCCATGAAGAAGCGGGTGTGCCGTCGGGATTATATTTTTGTAAGAAATAACCTTCCGCCTCAATCGTGCAACGGCAGAAATCGAAGAACGAGCGCGTGATGCTTGAATACCCGGCGGCATCGAGGGCGAAGGCGACGAGTGCGCCGTCGCGTTGCCAGACATACGAATAATGGTCGGTCGCGCGCAAGGTGACATCGGAATCGTTGGCGGCGAGAATCGCCCCGTCGTGGTCGGTCTGCGTGCGTATGATGAGCAGCGAACGACGAAAAGCATCAATCACGGTTTCAGGTAAATCCGCGAAATCGGTGTCGTTCTTATTCGCCCACGCGCGCCAGTAAGCTTCCGTGCGATTGATGAGACTGTTCGGCGTGCGGTCGTTAATCAGTTTGTTGAGCGTGGCGACTTCAGCGTGCGACGTTCCGGCGGCAATCCAGTAAAAGGTTTCGACTTCCGCGTGCGCGGGAATGTGAAGGATGCGCCCGATTGTCGAATCCACAGAGCCTTCCATAATCGCGCTGTTGGAAAGCGTGCCGTCCTCGGCATCGCGCCACGTTCCTTCCGCGCCGTGAAAGGCTTTGCGTCCCGTCGCAAAAGTCTCGACGCCATCGGGCGCGTCGGTCGAAATCAGAAAATAACGCGCGCCTTTGTAATGAATGAATGCTTTAAGGTCAGGGTCGAAAAACGCCGTATCACCGACTTCGGATTCGGAAATATAAAAATCGTGATGAAAGAAAAGACGAACCTCGCGCGCATGGTTCGAGAGATTGCGAACCTGAAGACGGCGCACGAAAATGTTTTCGTGAAAATCAATCGTATCGTTCGAGACGATTTCAAGTCCGAGATTCTGGTTTGAAAGCCGCACATAGGTGACGAGTGTGTCCGGCAAGTATTTCAATTCGCGCCGCCATGAATCATCGCTAACCCACGAGAACCTTCCTTCAACCCACACACCGAAACGACACGGATGACCTTCCGTGTGATTCTCGCGCCCGACATGCGGAAAGTATATGTCACGTATGCGATAAGCATCGTCGAACGTGACGAGAAAGCGTCCGTTACCAACAGGAATATCACGGGGCATAAAAAAGCAGGAGCCAGAAGTCAGGAGTCAGGAGTCAGAATGAAGGCAATCGGAAACGCCGAGAATCTTTAAGGTTTTATTATGGCTTCCGGCTTCCGGCTTCCGGCTTCCGCTTTAGGTTCTTGGCAATCGCCGCTTCGATGGCGGGTTTGTCGGTGTCTTGCCATTTGGTGAAGCGGGCGACGAGTTTGCCGTTGGCGTCGAAGAGGACGGCTTGCGGGACGCCGATGACACCGTTCTCGTCGGGAGCGAGATAGAGGGCGAAAAGTTCGGACGGCGCATAAACGATTGTGTTTTCAATCTTCGCGGCTTGGCGGTAAGCTTCGACTTTTTCGCTTTCGACGTAAGGATTATTAGCGGCGAGATTGACGATTGTTAAATCTTTATAGCGACGCGCGAGGTCAACGACGAACGGGGCGTGTGCCTGACAGTGCTGGCAGGTCGCGCTGAAAAAATCGAGCAGGACGGGCTTGCCGCGCAACGACGAGAGACGCAGTTCGCCGCCCGCGAGAGTCTGCAAAGCGTAGTCGGGAACGCCAGTCGCGCTGCCCGCCGCGTCATCGGCGCGCGGTAATTCGTTGACGCCGCCTAAAGGAGCGGCGAACGCGACAAGGGCGGACGTGACGAGCATGGCGAGGACAAGCAAAAAGGCGATGAATTTAGTGGTGCGGTTCATGTTTGCGTACCTTTGAAAATTTTTATGCTGAAAAGCGATGACCAAAAATTATCTTCGCGTTCTCTGCGGTGAAGCGATGTTGAGATGATGTAACCGCAGAGACGCAGAGAACGCGGAGTGAGACGCGGAGTTGAGAAATAATGTGTTTAGTTCTCCCTGAGTGCGGCTTGCACGGTCTGTTCGATTTCTTCGCCGATTTCTTCCGAATAGCTGACGAAGCGGCGTAGCAGTTTGCCCTGACGATTGAAAACGAAAGTCTGCGGAATCGCGGTTTCGTCGCCCATTAAATCATAAACGAGCGAGATGTCTGGCGTGCCGAGTTGGTACTGAATTTTGAACTCGTCCACGAACGCGGGGACTTGCGCCATATCTTCTTCGCCGCCGACGTTCAAGCCGACGACGCGCAAGCCTTGCTTATTATAAAGACGTTCGAGTTTGACCAAGTGCGGAACTTCGTCGCGGCACGGCGGACACCACGTCGCGTAAAAATCAAGTACCACGACATTGCCGCGCATCTCGTCGAGCGTCATGCGCCGCCCGTCAAGCAAAGACCATCCGGCATTCGCCGAAGAAGAAGCTGAATTAGTGCCGCCGAACGCACCGCGCGCTGAACCGTGCGACGGGGCGATGGGCGGCAAGCCTTCCGCATCACCTTCATAAAAAGGTGATGACGGCGGCGGCGAAGGCGTCGCGGATGAGAGAGCAAGCTGTGCCTGTTCATCCGTATTCGTGGATTGGTTGGCACTTTCCTGATTCGCGCACGATGCGAGCAACATCACCGCTGGAAGAACCGCAATCAGTGCGAGAAGCGTGAAGTTGCGACGGTGTGAAGGTGATAAAAGAAGCGTGTGAAATGATTTTGAGCCGCGAGAATTTGAGCCGCTAAGTAAGTTCATAAAATGTAGATTTATAGATGAATGTCGCCGGACATCGTGAATCGTATTCGGCGTAGTTATTACTCAAAAGCGCGCGAGGGAGTTGCGGACGGGTGTGCGTCGCCGCGTGATTGTTCGTTGATGTCGGCATCGTCCGTCAAAAAATCAGCCGCTTCGTTTGACGCGACGGCGTAGTCTTCATCTACCCAGTGTCCGAAGTCAATCATGCGGCATCGCTCCGAGCAGAACGGGCGAAACGGGTTATCCTGCCACTGAATCGGTTTTTTGCAAGTTAAGCATTTCATAATCGTTTAGAAGGCAAAGCGGCGGGCGGGGTTTTCCGACATTAAATTGAGAATCCGTTTTGCATGAAACATTTGTTGCTTCTTTATATGGAAGATGCCATGATAAACCCAATATCTCAGGAAGCAAAACGTAATTCATACATATACTTGTGTTTAGCGCGAGCGGCGGACAACGGCGATTCGCCGCCGCGCAATCTAAGCTTGGATTCGCAGAATCATAAATTACCGATTTTCAAACTTTTCAATATCAATCGCGTTTAAGGTTTTATGGTAGGTAAATTTAACATCCTCGTAGTTGATGACGAACCGGACAAACGCAATCTGCTCGTAACGGCGTTCGAGATGGCGGGCTACAACGTCCACACCGCGCGCGACGGCATCGAAGGCTTGGCGGCGGTTGAAGCCCAGCAGCCAGACCTTATCGTTCTCGATGTGATGATGCCGCGCATGGACGGTTATGAAATGGCGCGCCAAGTCCGCTCAAATTCGCGCACACGATTCATTCCGATTATTATCCAAACCGCGTCGCGCCACGAAGCCCAAGACATAAAGCGCGGGGCGGAAGTCGGTGCGCTCGGTTTCATCACCGACCCGACCGATATTGATCTGCTTCTCGCCCGCGCCCGCACCTTGCTTGATTTCAAAGGCTACCTCGACACGGTTGAAGAAGCGGCGTTCACCGACCATTTGACCGGACTTGCCAACCGTCGCCGCTTCGAGCGACAACTAGCCCGCGAAATTTCGCGTACCGAGCGTTATAGTCGTCCGTTCTGTTTGCTGTTAATTGACGTTGACCGTTTTAAGCAAGTCAATGATACTCACGGTCACGTGGTCGGCGATGAAGCTTTGCGTCGTCTCGCGCAGGTTCTGCAAGCCGGAACGCGCGGCATTGATACAGCGTCGCGCGTCGGCGGTGAAGAATTTGCCGTGATTCTGCCGGAAACCGATATGCACAGCGGCGCGGAAGTCGCCGAGCGGTTGCGTCAGGCAATCAGCGAAATGGAAATTCCTGGAGCCGGTCGAATCACGGCGAGCATCGGCATCGCCGAGTTTCCCGATTCGACTCCGAACGGGTCTGAATTATATGACGCCGCCGATACCGCACTCTACGAAGCGAAAAATCAAGGACGCAACTTAGTTGTCATCTCCACACAAAACGGACATGAAGCCACATCGCACGCTGAAGATAATAACGAAGGTCAGGCGGTAAGTGAGTCGTTGACGCATGTCAGAGCGTCGTAAAATTTCAAGGGGCATCTAAGGCGAAAATCGTAGGGTATACAAGACACGCGACGGTTGCGAAGCGTTGCGAGGAAAAAGCATCATGGCTGACTATCGTGACAGGTTGGAGGAGTGGCGTGAGGCGGCACGCAAAAAGGCGCGTGAATTAGACGAGCGTTTCGAGATTCGCAATCGCGTCGAAGAAAGCGCGCGGGCGGCATCGGTTGCCGCCCGCCGCAGTGCCGATGCCGTCGGCGCGGAAGCCAAACGCGCGCGTCATGAAGCGGAGCGTTTCAGTGAAGATTTTGAATTGAACGACCACGCCCGCCGCGCCGCCGATGAAGCGCGCCACGCGGCGGAAGAAGCCCGCCGTCTTGCCGAAGAAGCCACGCGCCGCGCCAGAGAAACGGCACGCGACGCGGGTGATGCGTTCCGTTCCGCCGCCCGCGCCTCCGGCGAAAAAGCGAACGAGGTTTTCGACAATGTGACGGGCGAAGCGCGCGGCTACTACGAACGCGCATCGAACTTCTACGGCGCGGGCGCACAGGTCACACGCACCGCGACCGCCGTCACCGGCGGTTGGTGGCGCGCTCAAAAATGGGTGCGCGACAATCCCGGTAAAGCCGCCCTCACGACATTTTCCATTATCGCCGGAATCCGCACCGGAGCGGCGTTTCCCGGACTCGATAAAACTTTTCTCGGCGCGCACCCGCACTGGTTCACACATTCTGCCCTGCCCGTTTATGCTTTACGCAAAATCGGTGACAAATTCGACGGCTATCTTCGTGAACGCGAAAGACTTGTCGCAAAAGGCGACTTAACAACCGTCGAACGCGAACGACTTGAGTTTCAACGACAGGCTGTGAAACTCGTCGGCGCGCCGCTTCTCGGAGCGTTCAGTTGCGCGGCGGGCTTCGGTTTATGGGCGCAAATCTTTCGTCCCGAACGCATCGTCGGCGCGCCTATTAGCTGGCTGCTCGGCGGTAATCCCGTACTCGACGGCATCTGGTTGTTCGCCAACGGCGTCGTCTGTTTCCAACAGGGCTACAAATTCTTTATGATTACCCTGCGCGATAACAAGGACGCGACGCGCATCGTCCGCGAACTGCGCGGCTTGCTTCCCGAAGCCTCAAGCCTGTAAATTCCAAACGCGAACTTTCGCGTTCACTAAACATCAACCTCAACTAAGCGTTGTCACTAATGACGAACCAAAACTTCAAGGCACACAAACGGAGAATAAAGAAATGATGAAACCGATTTTACTGCGCGTCGCCATCGCCCTTCTCACCTTCATGCTCGGCATCAGTGCCGCCTTTGTCGCCGGTATCGGCATCACAAAGAATGAAACCACCCCCGCGTGCAAACATGGCTATCACCGCGTCGGGTGCGAACACCGCTCCGCCGACGTGTCGCCCGCTCCGCGCGGTTGCCGCACCTCGTCATACAGGTATTAAAATCTCGATGTTGAAAGCGTTCAGGGTGCGTGCTAAGCTGCCCACGCTTTCATCGTGGCGCTATGGTGTAATTGGTTAACATGCAGCCCTCTCAAGGCTGAGAGTACGGGTTCGATCCCCGTTAGCGCTATTAATTTTCAAACTCGTAACGCAATCCGAGTCTTAACGGCTGAAGAGTGAACAGTTGTCGAATCACATGTAGCCAACGTGAGTTCGACGTTACGACAAAAAGCTTTTATCCACGAAATGGCACGAACCAAAGCCGAAAATCTTTGGTTCGTGCCATTTCGTGTGTTTCGTGGATAAACTGCCTTACCGTTTCTTATATCGAAGTGACGTTAGCTACTCAACGTGCAGCATTTCGCCAACTGCGCTGTTGCCTTTAGTTGTTATTGAGTCTTCAACGCTTGCGGGTGTTTGAGGTTTCCGCCAATTATCCAGCAACGCCGTTTTGTGGACGCACGCGACGGTGCAGAATGGGGCGCAAGTTTTCTCCGTGTTGTATTCGCGTTCAATGTCGGCTTGCGTGTATTGGGCGAGCGGGATGCCGGGAAACCCGCGTTGTTGCGAGCAGTAATGGACTAAGCCTTCTTCGCA
>JBGTMR010000023.1:0-6911 GCA_041743485.1 Pyrinomonadaceae bacterium | reverse complement strand
GCGGAGATGACCGCCCGCTTCCGTTCCCGTATCCACAACCGACGGGAAATCATCGGGCGTGGCTTCGTCATACGTCTGTTCGCGGTCATCATCGCGGTCAACCTTGACGTTGCGGTAATACTCCAGACCCGTTCCCGCTGGAATCAGGCGTCCCATGATGACGTTTTCTTTCAAGCCGCGCAGGTGGTCAACGCGCCCTGAAATCGCGGCTTCGGTAAGCACGCGCGTCGTCTCTTGGAACGATGCCGCCGAGATGAACGAATCGGTTGAGAGCGATGCTTTCGTGATGCCGAGCAAAAGCGGTTCGGCTTGCGATTGTTCGCCGTCCGCATCGGCGACACGGGCATTTTCGTCCGTGAAGCGGAAGCGGTCAACCTGCTCGTCAAGTAAGAAATCGGTGTCGCCGACTTCCTTGATTTTCACCCAGCGAAGCATCTGACGAACGATGACTTCGATGTGCTTATCGTTGATATTCACGCCCTGCAAGCGATACACCTCTTGAATTTCATTCACGAGATACTCTTGCAAGCGGTTCATACCGAGAACACGCAAGATGTCGTGTGGGTTCAAGGGTCCGTCCATCAAGGCTTCACCCGCGCGCACGCGGTCGCCTTCTTGGACGTTGATGTGCGTACCGCGCGGAATATCGTATTCGCGCTGTTCGCCGTCATCGCCCGTGACGATGAGTTTGCGTTTGCCTTTGACGATTGAGCCGAGTTGAACTAAGCCGTCAATCTCGCTCATCACGGCGGGCAAGCGCGGCTTACGCGCTTCAAACAGTTCGACGATACGCGGCAGACCGCCCGTGATGTCTTTCGTTTTGGTTGTTTCGCGCGGGATTTTGGCAATCACGTCGCCCGGTTGAACTTCGTCGGCATCCGACACCATCAAGTTCGCGCGCACAGGCATTTGATAGGTTTTCAAAACCTTTGTGCCGCTGCGAATCTCCATGCGCGGTTGTTTCTTTTCATCCGGCGAGTCTTTGACGACGAGACTTGACTGCCCCGTCACTTCGTCTTTCTCCTCGTCCATCGTCATGCCTTCCTTCAAATCCTTGAAGGAAACTTTACCGGCGACTTCGGTGAGAATCGAGAACGTGAACGGATCCCAAGTCGCAAGGAGTTGTTCCTCACGCACTTTATCGCCGTCTTTGACGTGAACACGCGCACCATAAACCATTTGATAACGCGCGACTTCGCGCCCGCGTTCGTCGTGAATCGTCAAAGAGCCGTTGCGGTTCATCGCAATCAATTCGCCTTGACGGTTCGGGATGACGTTCAAGTCAATGTAACGAATCGTGCCGTCCATGCGGGCTTCGTGGCGCGACGATTCATCGAGTCGCGCCGTTCCGCCGATATGGAAGGTACGCATCGTAAGTTGCGTGCCGGGTTCACCGATTGACTGCGCCGCGATAACGCCGACGGCTTCGCCTATGTCAACGTGTTTGCCGGTCGCAAGGTTGCGCCCGTAACAGTTGATACAGCATCCGCGCCTCGACTCGCACGTCAAGACCGAGCGAATACGAACACGCTGCACGCCGGAGTTTTGAATCTCCGTCGAAAGGTCTTCGGTGATTTCTTCGTTCGTCTTAACGATGACGCGCCCTTCAATCGGGTCAACCACATCGTCAAGAGCCGTGCGCCCGATGATACGGTCGCGCAATGATTCGATTTCCTCGCCGCCTTCGATGATTGCCGATGCGTAAATGCCGCGCATCGTGCCGCAGTCGGGTTCGGAAATAATCACGTCCTGCGCTACGTCAACGAGACGACGTGTGAGGTAGCCGGAGTCGGCTGTTTTGAGAGCCGTATCCGCCAAACCTTTACGCGCGCCGTGCGTCGAGATGAAGTATTGAAGCACGTTCAAGCCTTCGCGGAAGTTCGAGCGAATCGGCGTCTCAATGATTTCACCGGAAGGTTTCGCCATCAATCCGCGCATACCGGCGAGTTGGCGAATCTGTTGAGCGGTACCACGCGCACCGGAATCCGACATCACGAGAATCGGGTTGAGTTCGCCCGTCGCTTTCTCTTTCTCGTCCATCGCTTTGAACATCTCTTTAGCGACTTTATCCGTCACGTCAGACCAGATAGAGACGACTTTGTTATAGCGTTCGCCGTTGGTGATAACACCGTCGCGGTATTGATTTTCGACGACGATAACATCCGCTTCGGCGTTGCTTACGAGAGTCTTTTTCGCTTCCGGCGTCACGAGGTCGTCAATCCCGATTGAAATTCCGGCGCGTGTCGCATACAGGAAGCCGAGGTTTTTCAAATCGTCGAGCATCTTCACCGTCATCTCATGACCGAGGCGAAGGTGTCCGTAATTAACAAGCGACTGCAAACCTTTTTTCTTCAAAGTACCGTTGAAGAACGGCAAACCTTCCGCCATACGGTCGTTGAAGATGACGCGCCCGACGGTCGTATCAATCACGCGATTGATGTTGCGTTGAATCGCGGCGCGCATCACGTCCTGCCCGTCGCGCTCTTGCGTCAAATCAAGCAAGTCGCCTTTATAACGCATCTTAATCGGCGTTTGAGTCGTGACTTGTTGTGCATCGAGTGCGAGTAAGACTTCGTTCGATGAAGCGAACACGCGCCCTTCGCCTTTCGCGCCCGGCTTATCGCGCGTCAGGTAGTAACACCCAAGCACGATGTCCTGCGACGGAACGGCGATAGGCTGTCCCGATGCGGGCGACAAAATGTTGTTGTCGGCGCGCATCAACACGGTGGCTTCGATTTGGGCTTCCGGCGAAAGCGGAATGTGAACCGCCATCTGATCGCCGTCGAAGTCGGCGTTGAATGCCGTACAGACGAGCGGGTGAATCTTAATCGCTTTGCCTTCGACCAACACAGGCTCGAAGGCTTGAATGCCGAGACGGTGAAGCGTCGGTGCGCGGTTTAAGAGAACTGGATGCTCGCGTATGACTTCTTCGAGAATGTCCCACACGACGGGTTCTTGACGCTCGACCATTTCGCGGGCTTGCTTAATCGTCGCGGCGTGCTGTTGCTTCTCAAGCTGGTTATAAATGAAGGGCTTGAAAAGTTCCAACGCCATCTTCTTCGGCAAACCGCATTGATGTAATTTCAATTCAGGACCAACGACGATAACCGAACGTCCCGAATAATCAACGCGCTTACCTAAAAGATTTTGACGGAAGCGACCCTGCTTGCCTTTGAGCGTGTCGCTTAAAGATTTGAGCGGGCGATTGTTCACTCCGCGCAGAACGCGACCGCGACGCCCGTTGTCAAACAAGGCATCAACCGCTTCCTGCAACATGCGCTTTTCGTTTCGCACGATGACTTCCGGTGCGCGAAGTTCCATCAACTTCTTGAGGCGGTTATTGCGATTGATGACGCGACGATAAAGGTCGTTCAAATCCGAAGTCGCAAAGCGTCCGCCGTCGAGAGGCACAAGCGGGCGAAGTTCCGGCGGGATGACCGGAATCACATCCAAAATCATCCAGTCCGGGTGGTTGCCCGACTTCAAAAACGAAGTTACGACTTTCAGACGTTTGGAATACTTGAGTTTCTTTTGCTGCGAAGTTTCTTCGCGCATACGCTGGCGCATCTCGACCGAAAGTTCTTCGACCTGCACCATTTGCAAAAGTTCTTTAATAGCTTCCGCGCCCATCTTGGCGACGAACTGACCGGGAAAGTCGCGCATCAGTTCGCGGTATCGTTCTTCGGTCAAGAGTTCTTTTTCTTTAATCGGGGCGTCGCCCGGATCAATCGTGATGTACGACTCGAAGTACAAAACTTTCTCTAATTCACGAAGCGGGATGTCGAGCAAGTGACCGATGCGCGACGGCAAGCCTTTGAAGAACCAGACGTGCGAACAGGGGGATGCGAGTTCGATGTGACCCAATCTCTCACGGCGCACTTTCGCCTGTGTGACTTCGACGCCGCACTTGTCGCAAATCACTCCACGATGCTTCATGCGTTTGTATTTGCCGCACAAGCATTCCCAATCCGTCACGGGTCCGAATATACGCGCGCAGAACAACCCGTCGCGCTCCGGTTTGAAAGTTCGATAATTGATTGTTTCGGGCTTCGTCACTTCGCCGTGCGACCACTGCCGGATTTTTTCCGGTGACGCGAGCGAAATGCGAATCGCCTCAAAATCCGGGGCTAATTGCGTTTTATCTTGCTGAAATCGAAACATGTATTCTCCGTTTTGAAAACCGTGATAAGTGACAGGTAACGGGTGACAAGTAAAACAGGGAAGGCAAGGTTTTAACTTGTCACCCGTTACCTGTCACTCGTCACCGCTTTTAGTTTTCGCTGACTCCCGCCGTCGCCACTACAGGACGCCCGACGCTATCGGCGGCATCGCCGTCTAGGCTGCTGCCCTTCTTCACAAGCTCTATGTCGAGACACAAAGCTTGGAGTTCGCGTATCAGCACGTTGAAGGATTCGGGCAAGCCGGGATTGAAGTCGGCTTCGCCTTTGACAATCGCTTCGTAAATCTTCGAGCGTCCTGCCACGTCGTCGGACTTCGCGGTCAAGAGTTCTTGAAGAATGTGCGCCGCGCCGTAAGCTTCCAACGCCCACACTTCCATTTCACCGAAACGCTGTCCGCCGAATTGCGCTTTGCCGCCGAGAGGTTGCTGCGTAATCAGACTGTAAGGTCCGATTGAGCGGGCGTGAATCTTATCGTCCACAAGGTGCGAAAGCTTCAACATATAAATGTATCCGACCGTCACCTTCTGCTCGAACGCATCGCCCGTCAAACCGTCATACAACACCGTCTTGCCAGACGATTCGACCATCTCCGGCATATTCGCGGCACGCAACACCGCGCGTGCTTCTTCCAACTTCTGTTTGATTTCCGGCTCGGTCGCACCGTCGAACACGGGCGTTGCGAACTTAACTCCAAGCACGCGCGCCGCCCAACCGAGGTGCGTCTCTAAAATCTGCCCGACGTTCATGCGCGAAGGCACGCCGAGAGGATTTAAGACGATTTCCACAGGCGTTCCGTCCGGCATGTACGGCATGTCTTCTTCCGGCAGGATGCGCGCGATAACACCTTTGTTACCGTGACGACCCGCCATCTTGTCACCGACGGAAAGCTTACGCTTCATCGCCACAAAGACTTTGACCATCTTGATGACACCCGGCGGGAGTTCGTCGCCCTGTCTTAATTTGGCGATTTTCTCTTCGTAGATGTCGGTCAGGATTTTGATTTGGCGTTCGGTTTTGTCTTCGTAGTCTTTGACTTCCGCCGAAATATCCATGCCTTTCGTCGCCAGTTGAGCTTTACGCAAAAACTTGGCAGGGACGCCGCTCAACATCTCGCGCGTGATGTCCACGTTCTTCGGAACTAAAACTTCCTTGTCCGCGCCGACTAAATCATTTGCTAACTTGCGCCCTTCAAACAACTCGAAGATGCGAAGGTTGCGTTGTTCTTCGAGAATGCGGATTTCATCCGTGAGGTTGCGCCGCAATCGGTCTTCTTCATCCTGCTCGATGAACATCGAACGTGAATCGCGCTCCTGCCCTTTGCGCGTGAAGACCTGAACGTCAACGACCGTGCCGTCAATTCCCGGCGGCGAAGTCAACGAAGCGTCTTTCACATCACCCGCTTTTTCACCGAAAATCGCGCGCAGTAATTTCTCTTCAGCGGTTAATTGCGTCTCGCCTTTCGGCGTAACTTTACCGACAAGGAAACTGCCCGGCTTAACTTGCGCCCCGATGCGGATGATTCCCGAATCGTCCAAATCGCGCAGCATGTTTTCCGAAACGTTCGGAATGTCGCGCGTGATTTCTTCGGGACCAAGCTTCGTATCGCGGGCTTCGATTTCGAGTTCTTCGATGTGAATCGAAGTGTAGTAATCGTCTTTTACGAGACGCTCCGAAACTAAAATCGCGTCCTCAAAGTTGTATCCGCGCCACGGCATAAACGCGACAAGCACGTTTCGACCCAGAGCCAATTCGCCTTTATCGGTGCAAGGTCCGTCGGCGATAACCTGACCTTTATCAACCCGTTCACCAATCGAGACAATCGCCCTTTGGTTGATACAGGTGTTCTGATTCGAGCGGCGGAATTTCGTCAGAGTGTAAATATCGGCGGTCACTTCGCGTGAAATCGTACCGTCTACATTGTGGTCTGCTTTGACGATGATGCGCTCCGAGTCAACGTAATCAACCACGCCGTCACGCCTTGCGGAGACGACCGCCCCGGAATCGCGCGCCGTCGTAAGTTCCATTCCCGTACCGACGAACGGTGATTCGGATTGAAGCAGAGGCACAGCCTGACGTTGCATGTTTGAACCCATCAGAGCGCGGTTCGCATCGTCGTTTTCTAAGAACGGAATCAGTGAGGCGGCGACCGAAACGAGTTGCTTCGGCGACACGTCAATGTATTCAATCTCTTCGCGCGTGGCGAGAACGAACTCGCCCGCCTGACGCGAAGCATTGCGTTCGTTGACGATGCGCCCTTGCTCGTCGAGTTCGAGATTCGCCTGACCGACCGTGTACTTATCTTCTTCCCACGCCGTCAGGTAAAACGGATACGGCTCGTGTAAAGCTTTGCGATTGTTGCCCGTGATTTTCTTGTTCGCCTTGTCCGCTTCGGCTTGCGGGATATGCGCGCCGGGCTTCAAGTTCGTATCGCCGCCGTTGATGATGCGAACGTACTCGACGACGCGCCCGTCTTCGACTTTGCGATACGGCGATTCGATGAAGCCAAACTCGTTGATACGCGCAAAGCTCGACAAAGACGAAATAAGACCGATGTTCGGACCTTCCGGCGTTTCAATCGGGCAGATGCGCCCGTAGTGCGTCGGGTGAACGTCGCGGACTTCAAAACCCGCTCTTTCTCTCGACAAACCGCCCGGTCCAAGCGCCGACAAACGGCGTTTGTGCGTAATTTCCGACAGCGGATTCGTCTGATCCATAAACTGCGAGAGCTGC
>JBGTMR010000022.1:0-13473 GCA_041743485.1 Pyrinomonadaceae bacterium | reverse complement strand
ATAGAACTTCGGCTAAGACTTTTGGCTGCAATCCAAAGAGTGCTTTAATGCTCTGGGCAGAGTGTCGGTTGAGGCAGTTTATTTTCACACATTAACTATAGCCGAGACGCTCTGCCTTTCCTTCTCCAACTTTGTCGGAACATCTAATAGTTACAACACATTCTCCGACGAAGATGTGTAATTCTCCAACTAGCCGCAAATCGAATCACAGAACGTAAAATATGTTGAGGTCAACATTCCGCTTGCGTGCCACGCCGGACACCGGACGCGCGTCTCTTCTCGTTTATGAAAAGGCTCTGCAAATCTGGCGTCAAGTCGGAGAGCAGTGCTTCAGGGCGGAGACCTTTTCAACTCATGACCGGGTATATGTTATATACACGAAATGCCGAACATATATCTTGTTACTTGCTTTCGCTTCGTTTCGTTCATTGTTTTAATCATCGGATTTGGTAACGGGTTGGTAGCGCAAACAACCATGACGCAAAAACCCTTTACCCTTCCGCAAAAAGCATCGCTCTCCACAAGCGGCTTACAACTCAAACGACGCACACAGGCGAACACGTTTTACGATGTCGTCGGGCGACGCGCCGCCGCTTACGGTTATGAGCATCGCGGTATGGAAGCGTGGGTTCATCCGATGAAATTGGTGGATGATTTCCAACTGTCGTTTCAGGTTGAAGGCTACGCCCTCGCATTCCCTGCGGCGGATATTTTGACAGGCATTGAGGCACGTCCCGAAGCCACAATTTTCACTTACTCGCACGCCGCATTTACCGTTCGCCAAATCATTTTCGCGCCCGTAGACGAACCCGGCATCGTGATGCTGCTCGACGTTGATTCGCGTTTGCCGATGACGATTCGCGCCGCGTTTCGCCCGCGTCTCGCACTCGCGTGGGCGGGCGGATTGATGACCGGAAGTTTGGAGTGGAACAAGGACGAGCGCGTTTATTATCTCGGCGAAGAGTCGCGTAGATTTGTCGGTGTTATCGGTTCACCTTTGGCGCGCGACGTTTCGGTTCAGCCGTACCAAGAAGAACCGCGCGATGTTCCGGCGGAATTTATTATTGAAGCGACGCCCGAACAACTGCGCGCCAACTACATTCCCATCATCATCGCGGGCAGCACGAACATGAACGCGGGGGTGCAAGAGAAAGGGGACGCGCCGCCGCTTATCAAACCGCTTGCGTCGGGCGTGTCACCTTACACGCGCGATGCCAATACCCCGACGGCACGCAAGCAAGCGAAAGAAACTTACGACCGTTTGCTCAAGTCCATCCCGACGCTTTATCAAAGCAACGTCGCATATTACAAAAAGCTGCTTGACGATACCGTCCAAATCGAAACGCCCGATGCGCGACTCAATCAAGCCTTCGCGTGGGCGAAAATCGGAACGGATAAAGGCTTTGCGACCAATCCGCAATTAGGCACAGGATTGCTCGCCGGATTTCGCACTTCCGGCGAATCCGAACGCGCCGGTTTCGCGTGGTTCTTCGGGCGCGATGCGATGTGGACGGCACTCGCTCTAACTTCTTACGGTGACTTTAAGGGAACGCGCACCGCCCTCGATTTCCTTAAACAATTTCAACGAAGCGACGGCAAAATCCCGCATGAGATTTCGCAATCCGCCGCCCTCATCCCGTGGTTCACGGATTACCCTTATGCGTGGGCTTCGGCGGATGCGACACCGCTCTATGTGATTGTTCACGCCGATTTATTTCGTCACTCCGGCGACCTCGAATATCTCAAATCAAACTGGGCGGCAATTAAACAGGCATACAACTTCACGCGCGCGACCGACACCGACAATAACGACTTGATAGAGAACACCAAGTTCGGTCACGGTTGGGTCGAAGGCGGCGCGCTCTATCCGCCGCATGAAGAAATCTACATGCAAGGCTTATGGATTGAAGCCTCGCGTGCCGTCGCGGAATTAGCCGACCGTATGAACGATGTAGAACTGGCTAAACAGGCACGCGCCAACGCCGAACGCACACGCACCGCGACGGAAAATAAATACTGGCTCACGGATAAAAACTTTTACGCTTACGCGACACAACTCCCACCCGCTAAACCCGCGACCGCCGAACCGGGACCCGACCTCGCGCGTCGTCAAAAGCGTTTGAACGAACTTCAAACCAAAACTTTGTACGACGAAGACACAGTTCTTCCCGCCGTCCCCTTGTGGTGGCACACGCTCGACGACACACGCGCCCAACAACAAATTGACCGCATCGGAAGCGCGAACATGGCGACCGATTGGGGAACGCGCATCATCTCGAATCAAAGCGAATTGTACGATCCGCTTTCATATCATTACGGCTCGGTCTGGGGATTATTCACGGGTTGGGCAAGCGTCGGTGCTTATCAATACGGTCGTCCGCACATCGGCTATCAGGCTCTAAGCGCGAACGCCGCTTTAACATTTCCCGACGCGCTCGGCTACATTACGGAACTTTTAAGCGGCGACTTTTATAAATCCTTCGGACGTTCATCGCATCATCAAGTCTGGTCGGAAGCGATGGTCGTCTCGCCCATTATGCGCGGCATGTTGGGCATGGATGTGAGCGACGGCGGACGCGCGCTTCGTATCGCCCCGCAACTTCCCGCCGACTGGAATTACTTAAACGTGCGCGGTATTGCGGCGGGGGAAAGACGTTATGATTTTAATTTACGACGCGCACAGGGAAGCATGACGATAAACCTTACCTCACAGGCATCGTCGTCAAACGCAAACCAAAATCGTGATGCGCGCTCAACCGCTCAAAGTACCTCGACCTTGCCGCAAATCGTCATCGCCCCCGCGTTTCCTCTCGATGCTTCGATACGCGCGGTGACAATCAATAATCGTCCGGCGAAGTTCGGCATCACACGCGAAGGCGACATCCAGCGCGCGACAATTAAAGTAGAGAGTGTGACGCAAAGCGCAAACATCTTCTTCACATTTAACGAAGGCACGGACGTGTACACGGAAGCCGAACCGCTCACCGTTGGCAACACGAATCAGGGCTTGCGTATCTTGCGGGTTCAACCCGACGCGAACCTTTTGCGCCTTGTCCTCGAAGGTCGCGCGGGACGCGAATACATCGTCGGCGTTCGTTCTCCGCGTAAGCTTACCGAAACATCCGGCGTGCGCGTCCGACCCGATACGGCATCGGGTAATCAAGAATTGCTGATACGCTTCGACGCTTCTTCGACGAACGCCAACGATTATGTGCGACGCGAAATCTCGATTCCCTTCGGGCGTTAATCTATCTTGAAGCCAAATCAAAATTGACCGACGGCGTGTCGAAAACCTCATCTCAAGGCAGTACATTTTTGCAGGGATTTACAAATGAACAACCCACACTTCAAAGAACTTTTCCGCCGTTACGAAGGCAATCCGATTTTAACCGCCGCCGATTGGACGTATGCGGCGAACACGGTTTTTAACGCCGGTGCGACGCGACTACAAGACGGTCAAACGCTCTTGCTCGCCCGCGTCGAAGACCGTCGCGGACACTCGCATTTGACCGTCGTTCGCAGTCATGACGGCGTGACGAACTGGCAAATTGATAAGCAACCGACGTTCATGGCTGACCCCGAAAATTACCCGGAAGATGAATGGGGCATCGAAGATTCGCGCATCACTTGGGTTGCCGAACTCGAACAATACTTAATCACTTTCACTTCGTATTCGACCAGCGGACCTCTCGTCTCACTCGCCGCGACGAAAGACTTTGCGAAGTTTGAACGCTTAGGCGTCGTGTGCGCCCCGGAAGACAAAGATGCCGCCGTATTTCCGCGTCGTATAGGCGGGCGTTGGGCAATCGTGCATCGCCCTGTGTCGGGAAAAACCGCGAACATCTGGGTTTCTTATTCGCCCGATTTGAGACACTGGGGCGATTCCCGCATGGCTCTCGAAGCGCGTAGCGGTGCATGGTGGGACGCGAATAAAATCGGGCTTTCGCCGCCGCCTTTGGAGACGCCGGAAGGCTGGTTGTTTATTTATCACGGCGTTCGCACGACACCCGCCGGATGTATTTATCGTTTGGGTTTGGCGTTGATGGATTTGGACGACCCGACGCGGTTAATCAGGCGTGGCAAAGAATGGATTTTCGCTCCCGTCGAACCTTACGAGCGCGTCGGCGATGTCGGCGATGTGGTGTTCCCGTGCGGCTACACGCACGACGACGCGACAGGCGAAATCAAGATGTACTACGGCGCGGCTGACACCTCGATTGCGCTGGCAACAGGCAACAGTAACGAGTTGTTGAATTGGCTGAAAGATAATAGTTAATCGAACACATCACCACGCTCGCCCCGTTTGAGGCATTGTTGATTGAACCTGTTTTTGATTTGAAGCCTGTGCAAATTAAAGCTAAGTTTTCACCGCGTTAGCGGTGGTTTGATTTTAGCCGTGCGTTTTAACGCACGGGAGAGTGGATGAAAATATCAGTCGTCGCGTCAGCGACGACTGAACTGTTTCAATCGTCGCTGACGCGACGATGATTCTATCTCGACGCTTCCCGTGTGTTAAAACGCACGGCTAAAGTCATTCTGTCGCTACGCGACGATTTATGCACAGGCTTCATTGATTTAACTTCACGCCTAATTCTTCATCCCGCTTGCCGCGAGGCTTTCAATCAAATGCCGTTGCAGGAAAACGTAAGCGACGATGACCGGCACGGCGAGTAAGGTGGCGGCGGCGAGTTGCGCTCCGAGTCGTGCTTCGGCTCCGCCGCCGACCGCGAACA
Organism: Pyrinomonadaceae bacterium; assembly: GCA_041743485.1. Lineage (GTDB taxonomy): Bacteria > Acidobacteriota > Blastocatellia > Pyrinomonadales > Pyrinomonadaceae > JANDLT01. The sequence goes on along the minus strand of JBGTMR010000022.1, from coordinate 8,740 downwards.
ACGTAACGACCAGAGGCATTGTCATTTTCGTTTCGTCGCGTATCACCATCAGCGACCACAGTACGTCATTCCAGATACCCATGAACGTGAGTAGTGCGACCGTCCAGATTATTGGTTTTGAAAGCGGAAAGACAATCGAGAATAAGATTCGTAAATCCGAACAACCATCAAGTCGCGCCGCTTCGACGAGCGACTGCGGAATCTGCATGAAGAAGTTGCGGAACAACAACGCGGCGTAACTGCTCATCATCGCCGGAACGATGAGAGCCGCAAAAGAGTTAATCCAACCGAAGCGAACGACGAGAGTGTAGAGCGGAATCAGAGTCAGTTGCGCCGGAATCATCATCGTCAAAAGCGCGATGTTGACGACCAGCGAGCGACCCGCGAAACGCAATCGCGCGAGGGCGTAGCCCGTCACCGAGCCGAAGAAAATCACGGACGCGGTAACGACAAGCGAGACGAACAGGCTATTGAAGAACGAGCGCGTAACAGGGATTTTGCGGAATACAAAAAGATAATTATCAAACGAGAAGAAGCTTGAAAATAAATTGAAATTCGTGACTTCCGCTTCCGGTTTGAAAGTCGCCGCGACCATCCACACGAACGGGTAAATGAATACCAGCGCACCGATTGCGAGCAAACTGTAAAGAAGAAATCGCCGCATCACATCCGCTCCGTTTCCGTGCGTTCGACGACCCACCTTTGTATCATCACGACGAGAAAAACTATTATCGCCCAGAAGAATCCGATAGTCGCGGCATACCCCATTTTGCCGAACACGAAAGCCTGTTTATAGAGATAAAGTATGCCGGACAAGGTGCTTGAAACAGGTCCGCCGCCCGTCATCACATATGGTTCGATGAACAGTGAAAAGCCGCCGATAGTTGAAAGCACCAGCACCAGAATTATCGTCGGGTTAAGCGCGGGGATTGTGATGTATCGAAACTTCTGCCACGCCCCCGCGCCGTCCAATTCCGCCGCTTCGTAAAGGTGCGAAGGGATGCCCTGCAAACCTACGAGAAGCAGCACGATGTAGAGTCCGACGTTCTTCCACGTCGCCATCACCGCAATCGCGGGCATCGCCACATTCGGACTTGTCAGCCAACCGATTTTCGTCAAACCCAAACTGTTCAGCGCGACGTTTATCAAGCCGGTTTCAAAGGCGAAAAGCTGTTGCCAGAGAATCGTGACGACGACGCCGGAGACGACGACAGGCATAAAGAAACTCGCGCGAAAGAAAGCGCGGGCGCGGATTTTTTGGTTGAGCAGTTGCGCGAAAAGAAGCGCGACGGCAAGTTGTAAAGGAACGTGAATCAGCAGAAAGTAGAGCGTGTTGAGAAGCGCACGCCATACGAGCGGGTCACTGATGAGCAGTCGTATGTTGCCGAAACCGACGAAGCGCATCGGCGTGTAGATATTCCAACGATGAAAGATAAGCACGAACGCGAACGCGAGCGGATAGCCTAAGAATACGAGCGTGTGCAAAACGTAAGGCAGCACCATCAAGTAGCCGACAGGCTCGGTTCGTTCGCCCCGTTCTTTACCTTCACGCCGGAAGATGCGCGCGAAGCGGTTCGGCTTTTTATCCTGTTCATTATTTTCAACCGCGACGTTATTCGCTGTAACGCCCGCGACGATGCCTGCGTTATCAATCGCGGTCGCGTTATTAAGCGCGGGGATATTATTGAACGTCGAGGATTCTCTGGCTTCGTCGTGCCGCATCATGCACCGCCTCCTCAGACGATTTCGTGTTGTATAAAACCGCCGCTTCAAATTCGCCCGCGATGATGTCGAAGATTTCCTGCGTCTCGGCAAGCGAATCGAGAGTGCGCGTGCGGTCGGCTTGTTCGGCGAAACGTCGCATCTTCGGGTTTGAATCAAAGTAATCGGCGAAGGCTTCATCCTCAAGCAGACGAGTTCGCACAGGCAGTTGACTCGTCATCTCAAGCAAGCGCAAATCGTTCGAGCGCGAAGTCATAAACTTGACGAACTCCCACGCCTCACGCGGATGTTCACACGTCGCAAACACCACCAGACTTTTCGGGTCGGCATAAGTCACAGCCCCTCCCGTCATGTCGTCGGGACGCGGGACGGGCGCGAAGTCGTATTCAAAATCGGCGGGCAAAATCTTATCGAGATAGCTGATGACGTTCGCGCCGACAAAGCGCGCCGCGACTTGTTCCTTAACAAACGAATCGCCCTGAAACGATTGGCGCGGCACAAATCCGCGTGCGAAACACTCACGCAAAAAATCGAACGCCGCGACTGCATCGGCGTTATCAAACGTCACTTGACGATTATCAACGAGAGTCTTGCCGTCGCTCGCCGCAAGGTAAAGCGGATAGAAATCGAAAAGCCGCTTGTACCAAATCGGCAAGTAATCAATCACCAACATCCAACGCCGCACGCCCGCCGTCTCGCCCGTCACGCGACTCGCGGCAGTTAAAAATTCGCTGTAAGTAACGGGCAGTTTTTCAATCCCCGCATCGCGCAGCATCCGCGTGTTGTACAAGACCATCACGGGGTTTTGCTTCCACGCGACTTGATAAAAATGCGAATCCGGCGATTGATAACGGCGCAAGGTTTCCGGCGACATGCGTTCGCTCATTGCGTCTTTGAAATCACTGAAATCATCAAGCCGGATTAAGCCGTTCGCATCAATCAAGTTCTGCATCTCGGCAGGTGAAGCGTTGGCGTAGATGTCGGGCGTCGTGCGACTGGCAACGGCGGCGAGAACGATCTCTTCCGAAGATTGTCCGGTCGGCACGGCTTGCACGACGACGCGCACATTCAACTGTGAAGCGTTCCATTCGTCCGCGACGCGGCGCGCAAAATCGAGTTCCGTCGGATTCGTCGCGCTCCAAAAGTTGAGCGTTACGCGCCCGTCTTTGGCATCCTGTTTCTCTTGAGGTGACGCACAAGCGGTGAGAAATACAAGAGATGATGCAAGCAGAAAAACGGTTGATGCGCGTTTGATTATTCCCACCACGTCAACGCTCCTTTTCGCATGTCGAAGCTCAAGTTTAGGCGTGCGCCGGAGGCGGCTTGCAAAGTCTTGGTCGCAATCGCGGGTTGCAACATGAAGCCGTCAATAATCGTCGCATCGTTGCGGTCTAAACTCCGATAGCTCACCCGCAAAGTGTGTTTGCCAACTCGGAGTTTGACAGGGAGCGTGGTCGCAGAATCAAGCCACATAAAATCACGGTCAGGCGAGTGTGTTTCCGGCAAAATCAAACTCCTCTTGTTATCGAATTGCAAGACGAGTGCGCCGCGTGAAAGTTGTTTTCTTGACGCTAAAGAATATCTTTGTCTTCTAGGTGTTGATTGAGGATGTGTGACGGCGAGAGCGCGGCGCAAACGCGCGACGTAAAGCAGATAATCATTCGCGTCTGTGACATCGAAGTTGATACTAATCGCGTCGCCGTTTTTTAGCTCAACGTATCGCCCGCCGGAGATGCGTGCTTCGTTCATTTCGTCCGCGCTTTTGATGACGGGTTTTCCCGCCACAGTGTTTCCCGTTTCGGCTTCGATGATTTGCCAAGATTGCTGCGCCCGCGTTTGATAATCGAGATACTTCGCGGCTTCCGGCACATCCTTAACAGCTTGCAAAATCATCAACGCTTCAATCGTGGATTCCGCACCGGAATTGCGATTGACTTTATTTTTACCGTCAACCACATCAAGCCCGTCATAGCCGCGTCCCGTGTTCGCGTCATACATCTTCGCGCCGATAAAGTTATTACCCGTAAGCCACGAAGCATGAAGCCCCGCCATCTTCGCGTAACGAATTTCCCTTGTTGCCTTGTAGAGATTCATGCACGCTTGCACCATGCAGTTGACACCGTAAACTTGTTGTCCTTCGCGGCGGGGCAGCACACCGAATTCATGCACGCGCCCGGTTGCGAGTTGCCACGCAAACAGATTTTCGATTTCACGACGCGCGCTTTCGATGTAGTCACGGCGACCTAAAACTTGACCGGCGCGGGCGAGAGATTGCGCTTCGTGCGCGCCCCATGCGTGCCAGAATCCGGGCGCGGCGACGGTGTGCGGATGCATCGCAAACGGATAAAGTTTCGCGCCGCCTAATTGATAATTCGAGACGGCATCGGCAAGCGTCGTCAGTAATTTTTCAGTCTTTGCATTCGGCTTCGTCGCCTGATATTCACTGAGCGCGAGCATTAAAACTCCGGTTGAATCCGCCGCGCTATTCGGCAACCACGCGGGGACGCGATAGCCGTGAACGAGCGTCCATTGATTGACGTTTGTGAGACGTGCGGCGATTAAGTTTTCGGTTTTTAAGTAAGCGATTTCGAGACGTTCGGCGAAAGACTTATCAATGTCTTTGAAGACGGCGATGCCGCGTGCGAGCGACCACAAACCGCGATACGCCCACCAATCAAGCGACTTGCGACTCGTCACACCGTCACGGTTAATCACACCTTCGCGGTTCACTATGAAGTTATAAAACTCGCCGTCCGCCGCCTGCATATAAAGCGTGAAGTTGAGTCCCGCACGCGCCTTGTTTAAGGCTTGACGATTGCCGGTTTGAACATAGAAATCGAGATACACAATCGTCGCCCGCGCCGTGTCGTCAAGCGCGGCGATGCCTTCGCCCGCCGCATCCGTCCAAGCATAACGCGGGGCGTCGGCATAGATATGCGTCAACAACATGGGTTGATTTTCAATCTCGATTTCTTCGTTCAGATAATTTAGGTGCGCCAAGTTAATCGCACCGTCAATCATCGGCGCGGCGGGTTGGGCAAGCGTCGTTATTGAAAATAGAAAGTAGAATGCAGAAAGTAGGAAAGTATTTGCGCGGCTTTTCATTTCTACTTTCTCACTGTAACTACTCAAGCCGTATTCAGACGGCTTTCCCGAAGGGCTTATAGACCAGTTCCGTTTGACGGCTGGGTAGCGCGGTCAATAAATTTGCGAGGGCGTTTTAACGTCCTTCTCACTTCCGGCTTTAGCCACAATCACCCGAACGGCTCAAGCCTCATGCAAAAGCCCGTTGAAACGGGCTACTGAAGATTGTTCGTCATCATTCCCAGCCGTCAAACGGAACCTGTCTAAGTGCCGCTTCGCGGAAAGCCGCGTGAACGCGGCTTGAGTAGTTACTATGCGAATCAAGGGTAAAGGACTTCGATTGCTATGTTCATGAGCTACGGCAGTAGCGGCAAGTCGGTAGCCCACAGTGAAGGCGAAGCCGTAACTGTGGGTTTAAGCCAAGATTTTTAGCTGCGGTAGCAGCGTAAGATAGCCGGGATGAGAATCGCTTGCTGATGATTTCTGCCGCTACTACCGTAGCTTGAAACCTCTCTCTGATTCATTCCCACAGTTACGCTATCGCTTCGCTGTGGGCTACCAACTTGTCGCTGCTGCCGCAGCTTAAAGACAGGGGCATACTTAACCCTTGATTCGCATTTACTACTCATTTCTACTTTTTACTTTCGCTGCCGTTGCCTTCTTTGATTGTAATGAACCTGTTCGGGCTTACGTCTTTGATGATTTCGGTTTGCCCGTTTGCCCAGCGCACTTCGAGGCGGTTCACTTTCGCGCTTGTCCCTAAACCGAAGTGAAGCCGCGCGTCGTTGTGTGAATAGTAGCTTGATTGACTTGTCAGTTCTTGTGTTTGCGTGTGCGATTCCGTAACGACGCGGACGCGCGAACCTATGGCGGAACGATTTGATTTTGTGCCAGTGAGTTGAATCGTCAGCCAGTTGTTCGCGTTTGTTTTGTTGTTAAGCAAGAGCGTCGGGACATCGTTCATGTTCATAATCAACACGTCAATATCGCCGTCGTTGTCTATGTCGCCAAACGCCGCGCCGCGCGAAGAATGCGGAGCGAGTGCGCCGACTTGCGCCGATACATCCACGAATTTTTTACCGCCGATGTTGCGATACACGAGGCGCGGCGTGCGGTGCGGATACTCTTTGAAAAACTTTTCGACTTCGGGATAAACATTGCCTGTGACGGTGAAAATATCCGCCCAACCGTCATCATCGAAGTCGAACATCCCCGTTCCCCATTGCACATATTTCGTGTGGTCAAAACCGGCGAGGCGCGAAGCATCGTCGAACATGCCGCGTCCCGCGTTACGATACAGGGCGGGCAAATCATCGGAGAAATGCGTCTTGAAAATATCAATCAGACCGTCGCCGTTATAATCGCCGATGCCCAAACCCATGCCCGCCTGCGCGTTGCCGTCTTCGCTATACGCGACACCGGATTCAAGTGCCGCATCGGTGAACGTCCCGTCTTTATTATTACGATAAAGGATACTCGCGGTCGAATCACAGGCGATGTAAATATCGCTCCAACCGTCATCGTCGTAGTCCGTCACAACGGCGGTCATCGCGTAACGTCCGGTGACTTTCGAGATGCCGGATTTGTCGGAAACGTCTGTGAAAGTTCCGTCGCCGTTGTTGCGATAAAGCAGATTCGTATCCGTCGGCAACCCTTTAGGTCCACAATTAACGGCGACGCCTTTCCACATGCAGTTCGCGCCTTTGCCGGGTTCGGGCGTCGTCACTAAATCGAATTTCAAATAGTTGGCGACGAATAAATCGAGTTTGCCGTCGCGGTCATAATCTATGAACGCGCAACCCGCGCCCCAACGCTTGCCGTCATTGAGAAGTCCGGCGCGTTCGGTCGCGTCGCTAAAAGTTCCGTTGCCGTTGTTGCGGTAAAGGCGATTGTGTCCCCAGTAAGTGATGAATAAATCCGCGTGTCCGTCGTTGTCATAATCGCCGATTGTCACGCTCGAAGCCCACCCGCCGCGCGCAAGTCCGGCACGCTTCGTGACATCCGTAAAACTCCCGTCGCGGTTGTTGCGGTAGAGGTGATTCGTCGGTTCTTGCCCTTTGGGAAAGCCTTCGAGACGTGAGCCGTTGAGCAATAAAATGTCTTGCCAACCGTCACCGTCGTAATCTAAAAACGCGACGCCGCACCCGTTGGTTTCGATGATGAAACGCTTCTTCTCTATGCCGCCGTAAATAATCGGCGTGGTGAGTCCGGCGCGGCTTGTGATGTCGGTGAAAGTCGTGAACGAAAAATCTTTGACGCTTGTTTGACCTAAAGCAAGGTTGGCGAAAAGCGATAAAACGAAAAGGCATCGCCACAGATTTCGATAAAAAGTTTGCGCTGACTTTGCGCTCTTGCGTAGTGATTTCCGGTTAAAATTATTCAAAACAAAATTACGATTATCTTAGTTTCTACCTGAATCAATACCCATGAAATTGGCACACGGGCAAACAAACAACTGTAGGAAATAGGTTGACGAGTTAAGCAAAATGCTTTGCCGAACTTTCTACTTTCTCCCTTCTACTTTCTACTTTCGTTCGTCGCTGTGCCGCGCAAGCGTTCGGCGATTTCAAATTCTTTGCGCGCTTCATCGGCGCGGTTTGCTTGTTGTAGAACTTGCGCGAGCAGGTGATGCGCCGAGAAGTTGTTGGGATCCATTTGCCCCGCGCGGCGCAGCATCGCTTCGGCATTTTCTAAATTGTTCTGCTTCAAATAAACTTTGCCAAGCACGATGTATGAGCCGCTAAAGTTGGGGTTAAGAAGCAATGCTTTTTGCAAAGGGGCAATCGCTTCATTCCATTTCAGTTGTCGTGTCAAGGCTTCGCCCAAACGATAATACGCCATGCCGTTTGCCGGATTAAGCTTGATTTCTTTATTCAGAAACCTGATGCCTTCGTCAACTTTAGCTTGATAAATCGCCATCTCGCCGAGCATGAAATTGACTTGCGGCAGCTTAGGGTCGAGTTCCGCCGCGCGTTTTAATTCCGTCGCCGCGACTTCCTCGAACTGCTGACGAATCATCATTTGAGCATTGATAAGATGCGCGGCGGCTGAATCGGGCGCAACCTGAAACATTCGCGCGTAACTCGCGCGGGCTTTGTCTGCATCGTGCGTAATCACATAACTGTTGCCGAGCGCGTAGGCGATTTCGGTGTTGTCGGGGGCGTCCCGCTGCACCTGTTCGAGAAACGGAATCGCATCTTTGAAATGACCTAGAGCATAATGCGAAAGTGCCAGCATCTGAATCGCTTGACGACGTTCGGAAGCGTTCGGCGGCAGATTTTCGACGGCGGCGGAGAGGTGTTGAATAGAGCGAGGGAAATCATTTTTTTGATAATACGTTGCGCCTAAAAGTTGACGCGCGACATAATCGTTCGGCGCAAATCTCGTGCGTGTCGCCAGTAATTCAAGAGCGGCGTCACGCTTTCCTGCGGAGAGCAACGACCGCGCTTGCTCAATCGTTTGCGAATCGGAAACGACTGCGGACGATGCCCTTGGGGTTTGCGCGGCTTCGGTATTCTGTGCGGTAAGCTCGACGCAAGTCGTTATTCCAAGCGCGCAGATGAGGGCGGTTATTTGCAAAAAGTCAGATTTCATTTTTCTTGAACTCAAAACGGTATATGTGACACGGCATAAACCCATGCCATGAATGTTTGATGTGTGCCGCCAGCATAATAACTGTCGGCTGTAAATGCAAAAGGCAGTGCGACGGAGAAGTTCTCCTTTTAATGAAACCTTAAACTTCGTTTGGTTGAACAATTATCCGTAGAAAATCCAAAATTTCATTAACTCTATTTATATTCCGTGTACTTAACTTGAACTCCGATAGATGGTCACTCGCGCCGTAACTTTATTCAGATGAACAACAAAGCCTAATTTCAAGAATTACGGCAAGCAAAAAAAATATCTGGCGCAAGGCTTGCGTGGTAAAAACGAA
>JBGTMR010000021.1:0-1587 GCA_041743485.1 Pyrinomonadaceae bacterium | reverse complement strand
AGGCGCGCGGGCGGTCGCGGGCGGCAAGCGCAAAGATTCTAAGGGTTACTTCGTCGAACCGACGGTGCTGGTTGATACGCAAAATCACATGAAAGTCGTGCGCGAAGAAATCTTCGGACCCGTCGTGACGGCGCATCCGTTTAAGACTCTGGACGATGTGCAGCCGACCGCGAACGATTCGATTTACGGTTTGGCGGCGGGCATCTGGACGAGCAATTTAGGTGAAGCTCACAACCTTGCGGCGAAGTTGAAAGCCGGAACGGTCTGGATAAATTGCTATAACGTCTTTGACGCGGCGTTGCCTTTCGGCGGTTATAAGCAATCGGGTTGGGGACGCGAAATGGGTCACGACGCTCTCGAACTCTACGCGCAAAAGAAAGCCGTGTGCATAAAACTTTAGTCGGAAATTTATCCGTTCGATTCGACTCAAGAAAAGAAAATGTGGAACGGAGGTGAACGGAGGCATAACGGAGTAGAACGGAGAAGTCATTTTTATTCTTCCTCCGTTGACCACCGTTATGCCTCCGTTCACCTCCGTTTTACTAACGCTTCATCGTCAAGTAAGCAGTCATCCGACACGAGAGATAAACATGCACCGTCCGAAAGTTCTCGCTTTGATTCTGGCAGGCGGCGCGGGCAGTCGTCTCGAAGTTTTGACCGCCGAACGCGCTAAGCCCGTGATGCCGTTTGCGGGAACTTACCGCCTGATAGATTTCGCTTTGAGCAACTGTATGCACAGCCGCATCAACGATGTCTGGGTTATCGAACAATACGAGTTGCACTCGCTCAACGAACACCTTGCGAACGGGCGTCCTTGGGATTTAGACCGCACTTACGGCGGCTTGCAGGTTCTCCCGCCGTTTGAAGCCGATGACAAGCGCAAACCGGAAGACAATCCGAAATCCGGCGGCTTCGCGGACGGCAACGCCGACGCGATTTATCGCCATCGTCGCTTAATCAAAGACTTCGCCCCCGATTTGCTTCTCGTCCTCAGTGCCGACCACATATATAAACTCGACTTCCGCGATGTCATCGAACAGCATCTGAAAACCGAAGCCGGAGTAACTGTCGTGACGACGAAAGTTCCGTTCGCGGAGGCTTCGCGCTTCGGCAACATCATCGCCGGAGACGACGGCATCGTCACGGAATTTGCGTATAAACCGGATTCGCCTTTGAGCGACACGGTGACGACTGAAATTTTCGTTTATACGACTTCTCTGCTCTTTGACGAGCTTGATAAATTAAGCGCACGGTCGAACGGCGAAGCTTCCTTACGCGACTTCGGGCATCAACTTTTGCCGTCGCTGGTTGAAGGCGGACACGCACGCGAGTTTCATCTTGAAGGTTACTGGCGCGATGTCGGCACGCTTGAAAGTTACTGGCAGGCGCATCAAGATTTACTTGCCGACAAACCTTCGATACCTCTCTATGATGCGGAGTGGTACGTCTGCACGCTCGGTACGCCGCGTGTTCCGGCGCGGATACATGAAACCGCGCGCATCACGAACAGCATGGTTTCTCAAGGCTGTGTGGTGCGCGGCACGGTGCGCGATTCGGTTCTCGCGCGCGGCGTGTATGTCGAAGAAG
>JBGTMR010000020.1:0-21127 GCA_041743485.1 Pyrinomonadaceae bacterium | reverse complement strand
GACGACTGAACACGGTCGTAAAGCGGAGTTCAGCCGTCCCTGACGGGACTGGAAACTCCTTAACTGAGTCGTCCCAGCGATAAATCGCTGGGCTATTATCGTGATGTCCCTACGGGACATCAAAAGTGTCCAGACATCAGGGTTGAAACCCTAAAGTCACAGTCCTGCGGCATCCCACTTGCGGACGACATCTTCTATGAGACGCGCTACTTTGTCCGTCACTTTGTCGAAATACTCACCAGCGCGTTTTTGGTCAAACTTAGGATAACCTTGTCCGGCTTGATAGAGTCCTATGGAAGAAGGAAACGGCGTCGCCGACCATGTTCCGGGCGCAGGGTAAGCGGTCGTCATATCGTCTTTATATCGCTCCGGGTGAACGAGCGTCGGGTCAATCGCCTGTATAAAAGCCGTTTCGTTCAAACCCGCGTGTCCGCCGTCTTCGCCGAAAACCTGCTTCGTCACATCCGACGCGAACGACCACCAATTGACGACGAGCGTGCGAACTTTTCGCTCGGTTGCGACTTCGGCGGCAACGGAATTAAGCACTGCCGTTTGTCCGCCGCCGTGTCCGTTGATGATGATGATGTTGCGAAATCCGTTTTTCGCCAAGCCTTCCAAAATCTGTTTAACGAACGGGCGATACGCCGCTTCCGTGATTTGAAACGCCCCCGGATACGCTTCAAGGCTGCCCGTCATACCGTAAGGCAAGACGGGCGCGACCATCGCATTAGTGCGCGCCGCGATGTGCCGCGCGAGTGCGAGCGGTGCGGTATTATCCGCGCCGTTATTGATGACTCCATGCGGCTCTAAAGTCCCTGTCGGCAGCAGCACGGTTTGAATGCGCGACGGCACGACTTCGCGGAACTCCATCCAGTTTATGCGCTCCATTTCGCGCGTCGAAACAAAGTCTTTCGATGCGTTCGTTCGCGTCTGCGCGCCGACACTAGGCGCGAAAACGAAAGCTAAAATTAACGCGAGCGTTGCTAAAAATTTACTCATTATCGTCACCTTTTCAAACCCACAGGACGCGACACTCATCGCCCGCCTTTATACACCACGCCGTCTTTCATCACGAATACGGTCTGCTCCATGCGGCGAATATCTGCGAGCGGGTCGAGCGGGACGGCAACGATGTCGGCGAGTTTTCCAACCGTCAGCGAGCCGGTAGTTTTGTCTAAGCCGAGCAACTTCGCCGCGCTCATCGTACCCGCGACGATTGATTGCATCGGTGTCAGTCCGCCCCACTCAACCATCAAAATAAATTCGCGCGCGTTCGTGCCGTGCGGAATCACACCCGCATCCGTGCCGAGCGCAATGGGAACACTATTAGCAATAGCTAACCGCGTCGCGCGGCGCATCGCAGCGGCGGCTTGCAAAGCTTTTTCGGCGCGCAAGCCTTTCAGTACGCCCGCCTTTGCAAGGCGTTCAACCGCTTCGCCCGCCATCAATGTCGGGACGAGATACGTTCCGCGCTCCGCCATTAGTCGCGCTCCTTCTTCATCGAGAAACGAACCGTGTTCGATAGAAGCGACTCCGGCGCGCGTGGCAATCTTGATGCCTTCAGTTCCGTGCGCGTGGGCGGCGACTTTGCGCTCAAGCTTCGTCGCTTCGTCAACCATCGCCTTCATTTCTTCGTAGGTGTACTGCGTCGCGCCCACCGCATCGCCTTCGGAGAGTACGCCGCCTGTCGCGCAGGTCTTTATCACATCCGCACCGTACTTGATTTGATACCGGACGGCGGCGCGTATTTCTTCCGCGCCGTTGGCGATTCCGTCTTTAATGCCGCCGTCCATCAAGCCGGGCTTATATCCGTTCTCATCGCAATGTCCGCCCGTAATGCCAAGGCTGTGTCCGGCGACGAGCATACGCGGACCCGCGATGAAGCCGTCGCTCACGGCTTTACGCAACGCCAAGTCGTCGAAGTGCGGCGCGCCGACATTACGAATCGTCGTGAAGCCTGCCATTAAAGTTCGTTCAGCGTTTCCGACACCGAGAATCGCACCGAACGAATCATAGTCTTTGACAATCGCCGTCTCCGCGTCCGGGTCGCCCAGCACGCGCCCGATGATGTGCGTGTGGGCATCTATGAAGCCGGGCAAAATCGTCGCATCGCCCAAGTCAATCACACGCGCGCCGCGTGGAACCTGCACGTCGCTTGCCCGCCCGACCGCCGTGATACGGTCATCCGTGACGACGATAACGGGATTCTCGACAACCGCTCCGCCGCTTCCGTCAATCATGCGCCGCGCCCGCAGCACGACGACACCTTTACCTTTTCGCGGTTGCGCTTTGTTGGCAGGAGCAGCCGTTTGCTGTGCATAAACTGAAGGTGAAGAACTCAACAGCATAAGCATCGTCACCACGACACATATTGAACGTCGCATAAAATCGTTTCCTTCTTTTGACTGTTTTATCGTCAGTTCGATATACCACAAGAAAGCTTTTATCCACGAATCATCACGAATAAAAGGAACTGAAGACTTAGCTTTGCCCATGCGTCCCTTCCCCTATTAGTGACCGCTTATGCACTAATCCGTGACAGCTTATGTGCAATGAATGACAGGTTATGCGCTAACGCACATGACTATAAACGCGAATAGGTCAACCCCGTTTGCCCTTGATACTTGCCGCCCCGGTCTTCATAACTCACCGCGCAATTTTCGTCGGATTCAAAGAACAGGACTTGCCCGATGCCTTCATTGACATAAACGCGAATCGGTAAGTCCGCGAGGTTGCCGAGTTCAATCACGAGCCTGCCCGTCCATCCGGCTTCGAGCGGCGTGGTATTGACGAGTAGCCCGGCGCGTGCATAAGTGGATTTTCCCAACGCGATGCCGGTGACGTTGCGCGGCATTCGGAAGGTTTCAACCGAGATGCCGAGAGCATATGAATGAGGCGGCATAAGGTAGTAACGCGAACCGTCTTCGGTTGTGCGAAGCGGCGGTTCGATGAGTGATTCTTCATCGAACTTTTTCGGGTCAATCTCGCGCCCGTGAATCGGTGAGAAGACGCGGAAACCGTCATCGGCGAGGCGCATATCATAGCCGTAAGACGAACATCCGGCGGAGATGATGCGGCGGTTATCAACCTGACGCACGAGTGTCGGCTCGAACGGGCTGATGATGTTGGATTCTTCGGCGGCGCGGCGCAGCCAGAGGTCGGACTTGATAGTCATGATAAGTTTTTATTTTTGGATGTCGGGCGGTTCAACGTGATGTAAGGCGCGATGCTTTTTCAATAGAGAAGGCGCGCTCCACTTAAAGAGCTAAGGGCGACAGGATAAGTTGAACGCGGGCGTGAGACAAGCGGCGTGCGGGGCGGGCTGTGATTAACGGCGCACAAGAAGCAATCGCAAGCCGCAACATTAGGGTTACGGCTTGCGATTAAGATTTATTTTCGCTGTGTGTTGTCTCTCGCGCCTCTTAGGGTTGAGACGAAGAAGCGGTAGCGGGAACGATGCGAAGCAGACCGTCGCCAACCGTTAAGACGAAAGGCGCGCCGCCCGTTCCGGCACGCACGCGCAAGGTTCGCAATGAAGTTTGCGCGGTGGTGACGATTGGCGGCGTGTTGGGTGATGAACCGGTTGTTGTCGTTGAAGTCGTCGAAGAACTGATAAGCGAATCGTCCGAAGAAGTGAGTCCGGGATAAGTCTGTTCGATGCGTCCGGTGCGAAGCACGTTGGCATCAATCGCGGCGTTGAAATCGGGGGGCAGTTCGACGTTGAAAGTTCCCGAACCCAACCGCACGTCAACCCCGCGCCCGCGCCAACTGCGCGACGTAGGACGAAATGTAATCGTCCCCTTCCCGACGGTCGCCGCGAGGTCGCCGCCCGCGAGTCCCAAATCCACATCACCTTCAATCGCCGTTAAACGCAGACTGCCTTCCATACCCGTCAGTCGCACCGCACCGCGTCCGGTGTTCAACTCCAAGTCAATAAGGGCTGGAACGCGGATGCGATAATCAATTTTCCAGTTCGCATTTAATAATTGCTTTGGAAAATTCTTGGCGACGCGCTTCATATACTTACGGTCGTGCGTGCCGACGGTGAGGATTTGAATGCGATTCGGAGATTCGGCGTCAACGATGAAATTATTAACGAGGGCGAGTTGGTCGAGGTCGGCTTCCGATGCGGCGCGTGATTCGATGTCGGCTTCGATTTCAATCTCCGGTCGTGACCACGCTTCTATCGTGACTGAACCGACGGGGGCGGCGAGCAATGCAAAACTGCTTCCGTAAGGGAAGCGGCGAACTTCGCGGCGCGTCGTGCGGCGTGTCAGAAGCGCGGAGTTCGATGCGACGGAAGCTTTGTCCGGCGCGGTTTTTTTAGCTTTACCGGATTGCGCGTATGCCGTCATGCCGCCGCCGATGACGAGCATGAGGCAGATACAACCGCATACATAATCGAAGCCGCACCTTGAGTTAAACGCGGCGCGGCTTCGGTTTGATTTCAGACTTTGTAAGTTGTTCACGTTTGATGGAATCGGAGACGAAAGAAGGAAGGCTTTAATCTGGATGCTCGATTTCAAATCTCATCATCCGAAGGATGCTCCTAGCGAAGCATAAAAATCGAACCGCGCGCACTCATCACATCGCACGACGCACCGCTTCCGCCGACCGCGCGGCGTCCTTCGGCAACGCGATTGAAGCGATTGGCGAAAACTCCCAAGTCAATGTTGCGCGAATGCGGAGCGCGCGCGTCGAGAGAGAACTGCGTGTTTTGCGGCAAGCGCAAACGAACGTCGCCGTCCCACGAAGTGAAACGATAAATGCCGCTGTTTATCATATCGCCCGCAAAGAAAATGTCGCCGCCGCGCGTCTCCGCCAGAACCTGCGAGGAGTTGACTTCCGTAAGCTCAATGTCGCCGCGTGTGCCTATCGAAGCCCGCACAAAGTCGCCCTGTATGCCGCGCATGATGATGTTGCCGAGCATCGTCGCCACCGCGACGGAAGCGTTGGCGGGAACGCGAATTTGAAAGTTGGCGTCGCCTAGATTATTGCGCCGCATGTTGTCGTGCATGACGTTGATTTCCAATCCGTTCTCGCTCAGTTGCGGATTGAGTTGCATGGACGATTCGAGTTGGGCGCGGACTTCGATTTCGTTGCGATTCCAGACTTCGACGCGCACCGTGCCGGAAGAATTTTTCAGTTGTAAATTGACGTTCGAGCGTGCCGGATAAGTTTTCTTGAATTGCTTTTGCGCGAAAACGACGCTTGTATTGAGCGATGCCGGAACAAGCAGAAACGCGAGCGCGAGCGTGAGGCGACGATGACGATGCGGCATCGGGCTAATCTTCGAGGTTGTAGTTCGCCAAAATCTCATTACTTAAAATTCGCTTAAAACTTTATTCTTTGACTCAAATGTTCGTCGGCAATTCTCTTTTTAGTTTCTTCGCACAGACACCCGCGCGTTTTGAACATAAATGAAAGACGGCGCGGGCGCGTATGTGTTAAGAGGGTCTTTGAGGTTTGCCGGACGGTAGTTAGAACTCCGAAAACTCTTTCAGTAATTCGGCTTTTTCCTGAAGCGCGTGGCTCAGGATTTCGACGCTGATTTCGTCTTGCGGGTTGCGGCGCAATTCATCAAGCGAATCCGTGACCGTTTGGTCGAGCGACGCGAGCGAGCGTTCGTAAGAATCGAGTAACTGTGGGGTAAAGCGTGCCTTGCGTGTTTCGACGCGCTGCATCCAATACTCGGCTTCGGCTTGTTGTTGGCGAACATAATCTTCGTAAGTGTTGCGGCGCGCTTGCGAAGCAGCATCGGTTGCAAGGTTGTCGCCACCGACAAAATTCATTTGTGAATTGGCGAGACTGCGTGACGCAACACCTGATGATATTGTTGTTGTCGCCGTCGCGTCGGCTTCATCGAGCGGTGTGCGATTGCCGTTCAAACCGAACGCCGTAATCATGGCGACGACAAGCATCACGGAAGCGAACGCGGCGGTTTGCGGCGCACTGACTTCCCAACGCGCGTTCCAAATACGCGACCACCAACTCTCTTGCGTGGCGTGAAGCGACGCCGGATTGACTACTGTTTGGCGGGTTGGTATTTGCGCGGCTTGCTCCGCCCAATCCATATCCTCTTCGACCTGTTCGCGGATGCGTAGCCACAATGCCCGACCGTTGCGCGGGGCGTATTGTTCGGCGTAATCGGTGCGGGCGAGGGCGGTGATTTCACCGAGTTCGCGGCGTACTTCGTCGCAACTCAAACACTCTTTCAAGTGGACGCTCAACAAATTGGAATCGTCGCCGGTGAGGGAGTTGTCAAGAAAATCGCTGAGGAGTTCATGACACTTTTGGCAGTCCATCGTAGGTATAACCTTTAACACTTTAGAGTTTCCAACCGCGTGCTTTGACTTAATCTAAACAGGGGCGCACGCACCGCAGACGAATCGTTCAAAAGGTGAATAATCATCGAATGAACGGCATCCTAAAATTTAACTTGCGAAGCATTTTCGGCAAGCGAACTATGAAGCTATTTGCTGCTCGATTGTTGCCTGAGAAGTCCGCGTAATTTCATGCGTCCTTTGTGCAACTGCGATTTCGATGTACCGACGGAAACGCCGAGCATACGGGCGATTTCTTCGTGTTCGTGTCCTTCCACATCATGCAGAAGAAACACCGTGCGGTAGCCGGGCGGAAGTTGGGAAACCGCTTTATCAAGGGCGATGCGGTCAACTACCGGCATCCGGTTCGGGTTCTCCGTCCCCTTCACAATCTGAATCGGAGTTTCGCCGTCATCGGTCGTGCGTTCCATCTTGACGCCGCGTTTGCGAAAGTGCATCAAGACTTGATTGACCGTCAGACGATGCAGCCACGTCGTAAAAGCCGACTCGCCGCGAAAGCTTCCGGTCTTGCGAAACAGTTGGATAAAAACTTCCTGCGTCAAATCTTCGGCTTCGGCGGTGTTGGTCGTCATACGCAAACAGAGCGAATAGACGCGCCGATTGTGACGCTCGTAAAGCTGCTCGAAGGCTTGTATATCGCCGCCTGAAGCCGCTTGCGTCAACTCGTAATCGGTCGCCGGTTTGATAGTCTCCGTTACACTCACAGTCGTCTGCTTATCGCGCGTCGTGGGCGCGGCGGTACGGCGTTTAGGCTTGGCGGTTAATTGCCACGGTGATGTGAAAGTAGCTTCCATAATTTCGCGTGTATCCTTAACAGTCTGTTTGAAGTGAACTTCGACCCTTAGTTGCGCGTCCCGCACGCGCGACAAAACTTGAGGTCGCGCACTCTCCCGGACACGCGATTGTGATGCGCTATTTTCCCCTCGTCGTTGCCTCTCGTCGTTGTTTTTACAAACTTCATGCGATGTGAAAACAGGTTTCCAACCCCGTTCACACCACCGTTAAAATCTTTTCAATACCGCGAACTTCTCTAAGTCAACCTTAGCCCGAACCCGAACTCAACTCATGCCCAGTACGTCCGGTCGAGCGAGCGATAACCGACGGCTTCCGCGAGATGCGTGGACGTGATGTCGTCTTGACCGTCAAGGTCGGCAATCGTGCGTGAGACTTTTAGTATGCGGTGATAGGCGCGTGCCGACAAGCCCTGTCGCCGCATCGCGGATTCCAACATCGCTTCGCATTGATCGTCAATGCGGCAATGTTTGCGAATCTCGCCCGCCGACATTTGCGCGTTGGAAAAAATGTTTTCGCCCGCCAAGCGCGCGTGTTGTTTGTCGCGCGCCGCTTTCACACGTTCGCGTATCACGGCGGAACTTTCGCCGCCCGGCGGAGCATCGCCGCGCAGGTCTTTGAAGTTGACGGCGGGAACGTCTATGTGGATGTCTATGCGGTCGAGTAAGGGACCTGAAATGCGCCCGACGTAGCGGTCAATCTGTAAAGGCGTGCAGCGACATTCGCGCGTCGGGTCGTTCCAGAAACCGCACGGGCAAGGATTCATCGCCGCCGCCAGCATGAACGATGCGGGGAACGTCAGAGACATCGCCGCGCGTGAAATCGTGACCTGTTTGTCTTCCAAAGGTTGGCGCAAGACTTCCAGAACACTACGGTCAAATTCCGGCAGTTCGTCAAGAAACAACACGCCGTGATGCGCGAGCGAAACCTCGCCGGGACGCGGGATGGCTCCGCCGCCGATAAGTCCGGCATCAGAAATCGTGTGGTGCGGATTGCGGAAAGGACGCTGTGTGATGAGTCCCGTGCGATTGGTGAGTCCGGCGACGGAATAGATTTTCGTCAGTTCCAACGCGGCTTCAAATTCGAGCGGCGGTAAGATTGTCGGCAAGCGTTTCGCCAACATCGTCTTACCCGAACCCGGCGGACCTATCAGCAAAATGTTATGCCCGCCCGCACTCGCCACTTCCAGAGCGCGCTTTGCCGCGAACTGTCCGCGCACTTCCGCGAAATCTACGCGCGCGTCTTCGCGGTGCGCGAGTAGTTCCACCGTATCAACACGAAGCGGGGCGGGGTAATTGCCTGTCTGTGCCGCGCGTCCGAGACGTGTGATTAAATCAACCGCGCCGCGCAGACTCGTCACCGCATAGACATCAACGCCTGTGACGACCGCCGCTTCTTTCGCGTTCTCTTCCGGCAATAACAGAAACTTGATGCCCGCCTCACGCGAACGCAACGCGATCGACAACGCGCCCTTAATCGCCCGCACCGAACCGTCAAGCGAGAGTTCACCGACCGTCAAAACATTTTCAAGCGAAGTGTGCGCTTCGTGATTCTCACCCGACTTATTACCGCCGCCCGTCTCATTCATGCCTTCGATGTCGCCGTTCGCGCCCAAGATTCCGAGCGCAATCGGCAAATCGAAACTCGCGCCTTCCTTACGGACATCGGCGGGAGCAAGGTTGATAGTCGTTTTGTGAAACGGGAAAAAGAAGCCGCTGTTATTTATCGCCGCGCGTATGCGTTCGCGCGATTCACGCACGGCGGCATCGGGCAAGCCGACGATGGTGACGGATGCCGGACTGTCGCTTTCACCGCGCGCCGGAGTCAAATCAACTTCGACCTCAACAAGGTCGGCATCAATGCCATAGACGGCAGCCGATTGAGTGCGGAAAAGCATAATCTTGAGAAGCCAGAAGTCAGGAGACAGAAGCCAGAATAAAAACGGATGTCTTCATTCTGGCTTCTGTCTCCTGACTTTTGGCTTCTGCTTTTTACCTTCTTCGTGCGGGACGCGCGGGCGCGGATTGTGCGCCTTGTGACGGGACGGTGATTTCTTGGTTGGCGGTGAGCGCGATGTTGGCGGCGATGCCGTTTAAGCGTGCGACTTCATCGGCGGCGACGCCGTAACGGGCGGCGATTGAGGCGATTGTCTCGCCCGCT
Source organism: Pyrinomonadaceae bacterium (assembly GCA_041743485.1). Taxonomy (GTDB): domain Bacteria; phylum Acidobacteriota; class Blastocatellia; order Pyrinomonadales; family Pyrinomonadaceae; genus JANDLT01. The sequence goes on along the minus strand of JBGTMR010000020.1, from coordinate 11,831 downwards.
TTGGCGCGCACTTTCGTCAAACTCGCGCCCTTGGGTGCGGTCTGCCCGGCGCGAATATAATTTTTGACAACGAGTTGAGTGCCGCCGCCGTCACGCAAGCCCGCAGGAACTCCGCGCAAGCCCGCGACGAATTGCGTCGCACGTCCGGCGGGAACACGGACGACGTAGGCTTCACCGCGCGGCGTGATGTCACGGCGCAATTCGGGGTTGATGCTTCGCAGGTAATCGAGACTCGAACCCGTCAGGTTGGCGATGAGTTGAAGACTCGTTGCCGAAGGCACGCGGACTTCATCGTAAGACAGAGGGGCTTCCGGCTTGATGTTGTGAAAGCCGTACTTCGACGGATTCTTGGCGATAAGAATCGTCGCCAGAATGTTCGGTACATAGTTGCGCGTTTCCTGCGCGATGAACGGATATGTCGCCCAGAAATCGGGGCGTCCGGCGCGGCGAATCGCGCGGTCAATGTTGCCTTCGCCGGTGTTGTACGCGCCCATTGCGAGTTCCCAGTTGCCGTTATAACGATTGTTGAGCCACTTCAAATAACGTGCGGATGCGCGCGTCGCTTTCTCGAAGCTGTTGCGTTCATCAACCCACGCGGTTTGACGCAAACCGAAACGCGACCCCGTGCTGGGAATGAATTGCCACAAGCCCGAAGCCGCCGCCCACGAACGCGCCGTCGGACGCCATGCCGATTCGACTTGACCGAGCCACGCGATATCTTCCGGCACGCCTTCTTCGCGGAAAATCCGTTTCGCCAAACGCATGAACCGACCGGAACGACGCAAGCCGCTTTCCATCGTCGAGCGTCCGCGCCCTTGATAATAGTTGATGTATTGCTGAACCAGCGCGTGCGTGTTGAACTTAAATCCGAGCGATTGTTTAGTTTCTTCGAGTTCGACGAGTTCTTCGGTCGTAACCTGTTCTTCAGCTTTGGTGAGTCGAATTTTGCTTAAATCATCGAGCGGCGAAGGCTCAAACTTTTGCTGACGAAACCCGATTTGCGGCGGTGGCGGATTGAGTTTGCCGTCCTGTGTCGGGGTCGCGGTGACGATGGTGCGCCCGTCTTGCGCGGGAGCTAAAGTCTGTGCGACCTGCGCGACAAGCGAAGGCTGCGGTTGCCCCGCGCCGACTTCCAAACGGTAAATTCTTTCAACCAGTTCACTGTAATACTGTTGAAGTCGCGGATTGCCGCGCACGTCCATACCCGATTCAAGCACGACATCAACCGACTTATCGAATTTGTCGCGCGCCTGCAAACGCTGGCTGCTCTCAAGGTGCAACATGCCTTCGCGCCAGTAAGTTTCGGCGCGGTCAATTATCGCTTTGACGCGCGCTTCATCACGTTCGATTTGCGACTGTACGTTGCGCGAAGCGGAAGCGGTCGGGACTTGGGCGATGAGTTGAACGTTCGGCGCAAAGAGTGCGGCGACGAGCAGAAGGGCGGCGGGGGAACGGCGAAAATACGTCATCAACTTAATTCTCCTTAGCAGTTTCGAGCGAAACACAGTTGCCTGTTTATTCATCAGGTAACGTCCCGAACACTGTTGCGGTCAGTCTGTGGTTAGGCGGCAACGGGTTCAAAACATCTTCGGGGGAAGAAGGGTTTGAAACAGTTGCGGCGTGAACCGTCGAAACAAAAATGCAATCACTCGATTTGAAACGCGGTCAGCTTACATGCCGACAAAATGCGAGTCAATCGCTCTCGAACAAAGAAAACTGCGAAGCAAAGCGGCTTTCCATACTCTTTAACCCCGCCATGCTCTCGCAAGTTCCAAAAATAGATGCCACCGGAGCAAACGCGGTTGGTTCGTCCGGCGGACAATTCTGCAACAATTCACGAAATGCGGCAAGCTTTAATCCGCAATCATGAAGTGTTCAGTGTCTTTATCGAACCCGACACGTCGCTTCAATAGGTTGCGGTTGACATAGCAAAAACAGCAGACATGAGCCACGAAACAACACGAATAAGAACACTAAACAAAACCTCTTTTCGTGCTGCTCCGTGTTGTTTCGTGGCTAAACTCTTTTGCTCAGCCGCTTATGTCAACCGCAACCTAAACCGCGTGCGCGGCATTCGGACGATGTTCCGGTTCGTCCGATTTGGCTGGCTGAGAGGCAGCTTTCGGTTTCGCTTTCAACAAACTGTGTTCGAGAACTTTCTGCACGTTGTCCACAAACACGAACTCAATTTCCGTGAACAGGTTTTTCGGGACTTCTTCCATGTCGCGTTCGTTCTGACGCGGCAGGATAATCTTTGTGACGCGCGCCCGCCGCGCCGCTAAAACTTTTTCCTTCACGCCGCCGACCGGAAGCACGTTGCCGCGCAAAGTGATTTCACCCGTCATCGCTACATCGCGGCGCACGGGGCGGGCGGAGAGTGCCGAAACCATCGCGGTCGCCAGTGTGATTCCGGCGGAAGGTCCGTCTTTTGGAATCGCGCCTTCGGGGACGTGTATGTGAAGGTCATAGTTCGCAAAATCTTCTTCGTCAATGCCGAGTTCGCGGGCGTTGGCTTTGGCGTAAGAGAACGCGGCTTGCGCCGATTCCTTCATCACGTCGCCGAGTTGTCCGGTTAAGACGAGCGTGCCTTTGCCTTTCATTTTTAAGGCTTCGATAAACAAGACATCGCCGCCCGCCGCCGTCCATGCGAGTCCGGTGGCGACGCCAATCGCGTCGCGTTTGAGAATCTCATCGGCGGAAGTTTTCGGCACGCCCAAAAATTCATGCACGTTCTTCGGCGTGACGCGCACGCTCACGGCTTGACCGTCTTCGCTCTCCGCGACGCGACGCGCGACTTTGCGACACAGCGCGCCGATTTCGCGTTCCAGTTGGCGCAAGCCCGCTTCCTGTGTGTACTGCTTGATGATGACCGACAGGGCGCGCGTCGAGATTTGAATTTGCCGCGCGGTGATGCCGTTCTCCTCCATCTGTTTGCGTATCAAATGGCGGTTGGCAATCTCCAACTTTTCTTCTTCCATATAACCCGACAGCCTGATGATTTCCATGCGGTCACGAAGCGGCGGTTGAATCGTCTCAAGCACATTCGCGGTCGTCATAAACATCACGTTCGATAAATCGAACGTCAGATTAAGATAATTATCGCGGAAAGAATTATTCTGTTCCGGGTCTAAAACTTCGAGCAAAGCACTCGACGGGTCGCCGCGAAAATCCGCCCCGACCTTATCAATCTCGTCCAACATGATGAGCGGGTTGTTCGTTCCCGCCTGTTGCAAAGCCTGTATGATGCGTCCGGGCATCGCACCGACATAAGTGCGGCGATGCCCGCGAATCTCCGCTTCGTCATGCACGCCGCCGAGAGATAAACGGACAAACTTACGGTCTAAGGCGCGTGCGATGGAACGCCCCAGAGAGGTTTTCCCGACTCCGGGCGGACCCACTAAACACAGTATCGAGCCTTTCGGTTTCTCGCGTAACTTTCTGACCGCGAGGGCTTCGACGATGCGCTCTTTGACTTTCTCCAAGCCGTAATGGTCTTCGTCTAAAACGATTTGGGCTTGCTTCAAATCGAGATTATCAACGGAAGATTTCGACCAGGGGAGGTCGAGCATAATCTCCATCCAGTTACGAAGCGTCGCGGTTTCCGCCGCGTCGGGGTGCATCCGTTCGAGTTTTTTTAATTGACGAACGGCTTCCTCTTCGGCGTGCTTCGGCATGTTCGCGGCTTCGATTTTCTCACGAAAGTTGGCGACTTCTTCCGCGAGTTCGTTGCCTTCGCCGAGTTCGGCATTGATAGCCTTGAGTTGTTGGCGCAGGTAAAACTCGCGTTGCGAGCGGTCAATATCGGAGCGGGCTTGGGTGTTGATTTCCTGTTGAACGGTTAAGACTTCGACTTCTTTGTTGAGCAGTTCGTTGACGCGCTTTAAGCGCACCACAGGGTCGGAGATGTCGAGTATGGATTGCGCGCTTTCGACTTTGAGTTCGAGATTCGACGCCGCCAAATCCGCGAGGCGTCCGGCGTCGTCGAGGTTGGTGACAATCGCCATCACTTCCGGCGAAATGTTTTTGCCGAGATTCGTCGCCTTCTCAAGCGAACCGCGCACGTTGCGGACAAGGGCTTCGACTTCGAGAGAGTTTTCCCCTGTCGTCGGTTCTTCCAAAACCTTCAAACGCGCTTCGAGAAACTCACCCTTATCCTTCACCTCTTCGACGTTCGCGCGCAATAAACCCTGCACGAGAATCCGTGTCCGACCGTCGGGCAGTTTCAACATCCGCATGATGACGGCGACCGTTCCCGTCTTATACAAATCTTCCGCCGCAGGGTCTTCCTTGTCCAAATCCTTTTGCGACACAAGGAGAATCATGCGGTTCTCGCCGAGTGCTTCATCAACAGCGCGCACGCTTTTCTCGCGCGACACAAAAAGCGGCACAATCATAAACGGGAAAATAACGATGTCGCGCAAAGGCAGCACCGGCAGCTTGTCGGGAACTTGAAGTTGAGTATTGCCGGAGCCGTCTTGCGCGTCGGTCGCCGGTAAGCCTTCGACGATTTCGGGGTTAGTTATCGCAGCCATAGAAGCAAAGTATAAAGGTGAAAGGCGAAAGGCGAAAGTAGCGGGTAAAAGAAGCCCGCATTTGTTGAGATATGCGGCAAAGCTTCCAACAATAATTTAACGTCAGTTCGATATTTCGATATAAGGATTGCAGCCCCGTCAGGGGCGACCAGAGAATAGCCCACGGCGCAAGCCGTGGGTCAGGCGGTCATTGCGAACCAAGCCCCGTCAGGGGCGAAAGAGATTCTCGCGCATATCTTTCGCCCCTGACGGGGCTTGTCCTTGCTCAACGGTGTACCCACGTCTGACGACGTGGGCTACTATCTATCGCCACTGTCGTGGCTGAAGACCTCTGTTCTTATGTCGAACTGACGTTAATTTACGCGAACGACTCCGGCGGCAAATAAAGAAAGGCGCGGTGAGCAGGTTGATTGCTCACCGCGCCCGTACTCTGACCACAGATGGTCACTACGATTGCCCCGCTATCTACCGAAGCGCACGCACATCCCTGCGTCCCTTGATGGTCAATGCCGTGAAGTCGCCGACTTGGTTGACCGTGCTTGAACCAAACGTCAGCGTCGAAGGCGAGAAGCGGATGCCGCGTGCGGCGGCGGTTACCTGATACACGCCGCCTGTCGGGACGCTGAAGCGGTAATGCCCGTCAATGTCGGTCGTCGTCACGGCTTGTACCGAACCGCTCAGGGTGACGCGCACGCCGCCAATGGGTGCGCCGCTAGCTCGCCGGATGTAGCCTTCGATGAGGATGTTGTTGGCACCCTGCAAGCGCGCGATGCCGAGACGCGACACATTGTTGACCATCGTGAAGAAGCCGCCGATGATGACCCCGCCGTCAGCAGGTTGAACGGCGACGGCATTCACGTTGCCGTTGGCGCCCGTACCCGGGTCAAACGTCGTGTCAAGGGTGCCGTCAGTGTTGAGGCGCGCGATGCGGTTGCGCGTCACGCCATTCACCGTCGAGAAGTTACCGCCGACGACGACCTTGCCGTCGGTAGGTTGGACGGCGAGGGCAAGCACGCTGCTATTCGTGCTTGTACCCGGATCGAACATCGTGTCAAGGCTGCCGTCAGCGTTGAGCCGCGCGATGCGGTTGCGCGTCACGCCGTTGACCTGCGTGAATAAGCCGCCGATGATGACCTTGCCGTCGGATTGGATGGCGACGGCAAACACGGAGCTGTTCGTGCCGACACTCGCGGTGAACGTCGGGTCAACATCGCCGGGGGCGGCACTGACGTTTGTCGCGTAGAAGATGCCCGACGTGATGACGAGCGTAAATATGGCGAGCGTAAAGGCAAGGCGCGTGACGATGCGAATTTGTAAGTGGCGGCTTGGCATGGCGAGTGTGTCTCCTAAATGAATTTAACGGGTGGATGTTTATAACCCGATGATGTTTGTCAGCACGCACGAACATTAAGAAGCTATGGTTGAAAACAGGGTGAGATTAGGTGGCGTCGCTGTTCGATTAACAGTCAACAAATACAGTGGAATACAGGAGCAGCATAGGTAAGCGGAGAATCATTGTCAAAGATTTCCTCACGCCACCTACCGGATGTCTCGCCGGAGCAACCTCGAAGCTGTGTTCTTCGACGATTAAACCCTTAACTTCTTCGCCGCTCTTTCTTGCCTTGCGCGCACCAAGCTTTGTATTGATGCGCGGCTCACCATCACGAAAGCAACCCTCAAAACAAAGTCAACACGCCAACCGTCGCATCAGCCTCCAAAGCGGCGATGTGGTCATAGTTTCGTCGCAAGATGTTCATTATCGCTTTCGTTGAACAGTTGCCGCGCCGAATCCAAATTACCTTTGGCGGAAAGCCACGCAATAAGCATAGCTCACTGAAGTCAACATCCTTCGTCACAATCAAGAAATCTTCTTTCCGCGCGTACTCCTGAATCTCGACATCCGCGACGCGATCAAGCCCGATGGTATAAACGTGATTTGATTCGGGATATAAATCCGCCAAATGATCGACAAGTCGCGGAGATAGATTATGGTCAAACAACAATTTCATGCCGCCACGACTAACAATCGCTTCTCACGGTCAGCCGCATAAGCTAAACACGCTAAAATGTCTTCTCCGGTCAGATACGGAAAATCCTCAAGTATTTCCTGCGGCGTCATACCCGATGCCAAATACTCCAACACGTCATAAACCGTGATTCGCATCCCGCGTATGCACGGCTTGCCGCTTCGCTTGCCGGGTTCGATGGTAATGATGTCCTGATAATTCATAATCTCTTTCAATACACAAAAGCAGGATTTCAAATTTTCACTTCTTCGCCGCTCTTTCCTGTCTTGCACGCACCAAGCTTTTCAGTTCGTGCATAAATTCCGATACGTCTTCAAACTCCAGATACACGGAAGCGAAGCGCACATACGCGACCTTATCGAGTTCTTTCAATCGTCGCATAATCGTTTCACCGATTTTACTTGTCGGGCGTTCGCGCTCCGGTGATTCTTGGACGTACTTTTCGACCGCGTTGACGATGGCTTCCAGTTTAGATGACGGCACAGGGCGTTTCTCACACGCGCGAAGAAGTCCCGCCATGACTTTCTGACGGTCGAAAGGTTCGCGTCGCCCGTCTTTCTTAACCACCATGTACGGGATTTCGTCAATGCGTTCGTAAGACGTAAAGCGACGTTCACAGCGCAGACATTCGCGTCGGCGGCGTATGGATTCGCCTTCGCGGGCTTCGCGTGAATCAACGACTTTATCTTCGAGGTAGCCGCAGAAAGGGCATTTCATAAATCCCTGTCTCCTATGTTTTGAGCTAACCGTTTTCGCTGTATCAGATTCCTGCCGCCGCGCGACGGGCATTGTCGGGCAACGATTGCGCGGTGTCGTCTTCGGTGCGCGTTGCCGTGTCGTCTTGTTCGTCGGCGTGTGTGGTGGTCGCGGCGCGCAAACGGTTGAGGCGCACGCCGCCGGTCATAAAGTAGTAAAGCCCGAAAAACAGCGCGGGCGCGAACGACACGAATTTCAAAACGAGGGCGACGGCGAGCGCGTCTTCCGGTTTGATGGTCAATAATAAATACAGACCGCCCGCCGTCGCTGCTTCATAAGCACCCGCCGCCCCGCCCGGTGTTGGAACTAAAGACCCGACGAGGCTACATCCCATCACGAAAATCGTTTCCGTCACGCCGAGCGGCAACGCGAACGCGCGCAAGGTGAGAAAGATAGCGAACGTGATAATCGCCCATAACACAATCGTCCACAGAACTGATTTTGCCAGCGCGCTTCTATCCGTCAAAACACCGAGCGCGGCATCGAGTTGGCGAAAGACGCCCGTTAAAAGTTTCAAGCCGCGTTGCGTCAAGCTTTGTTTGTGTGAACCTTGTTGTCCGGCAATCAATCGCCTCTCAAACAGATTGATGATGCGCGCGGCGTAAAGTCTGAATACGAACAGGCAGATTGTCCCAATGATTGCCCCACCGAGAAGTAAAAATCCGGCGGCGCGAATCCGCTCGAAGTTCGCGGCATTGCCCTCTTGCGGCGCGCGCATCATCAGGAGCGCGACGGAGAACAAGGTAATCATCGCCGCACTATCGAAAATGCGTTCAATCGCAATCGTGATGAAAGATGCGACGGGCGGTACGCTCTTATCACGCAAGGACAGAAACGCCGGACGCATCAACTCACCCGCGCGCCCGATGATAAACAACGCGCCGAAACCGACGGTTGTCGCAGCGAACAGTTCACCGAATTTCGGACGCGCAAACGGCGCGAGAAACACCCGCCACCGAAACGCGCGAATGACGTATGTCAGGCAAATACAACCGATGGCTAGAATTAGATAAAGCTTGTTCGTGCGCCCGATGGCACTCCAGACATGCACCCAATCGAGCTTACGCCCGAACCATATAAGAACCGCGACGACGACGGTTAAAAGCAGAAAAGTTTTGAGATGTGAACGCAAGATTATTTTGAACGGGCGAGAGAATCTAAGTAAAACGATTTGAAATGTTGTTTGAGAAGGCAACCGTGCGAAACACGACAACCACAATATATTGGGCGGCAAGTGAAAGCTACAACAACTCGCTTTCCCGTGCAAGCGTTGTGCAAGTTCCGTCCAAGCCGCGACGTATCATCGGTTTAGCCGTTTCGCGCGGGCGACGCGCATAAAATCTTAACGTGTCGTCCGTCTTCTTATAACTCTGTCGTCCGTCTTCTTATAACTCAAGGAACTTTAAGCGCGGAGCGGGCGTACACGATGAAGGCGGAAGGAGGCGGCTTTCACAATCAGCGTTTAAGGCAGTACCATTTCACTTCGGGTTGGAAGCCGATAAAGTCAAACGTGCTAGGAGCGACAAAAGTCGTGGATGGAGCAGAAGGCGCGGAATTGGTGCGGCGATGTCGCACGGGCGACGGCGCGGCGTGGGAAGAAATCGTCACGCAATACGGGCGACGCATTTTCAATCTCGCGTACCGCTTCACGTCGCGCGCGGACGCGGCGGAAGATTTGACGCAGGATGTGTTCGTGCGTATCTACCGCACGCTCGACCAGTACGACCCGAAGCAGGGCAACTTGCAAAACTGGCTGATGCGCCTCGCGCGCAACCTAATCATTGATGATTACCGTCGCCGCGAACGCGCCCCGCAGGATTCGCATTCCGAAGACCTCGCCGATCACACATACCATCTTCGCGCCCACACCGACACCCCGCAACGCACGCTTGAACGGCGCGAACTCGGAGCGCAGGTTCAGGCGGGAATAGACAAATTACCGCCCGACTTGCGAACGTGCGTCATCCTTCGTGACATCGAAGAACTGAGTTACCAAGAGATCGTCGAACTTTTGCAAATACCCGAAGGCACAGTGAAATCGCGCATCAATCGCGGGCGCATCGAACTTGCGAAACAACTGCGCCGGATGCGCGTCATCGCGTTGAGTGAAGTATGAATGAGGAGAGCAGTCAGAAGTAAGGAGTCAGGAGTCAGAATAAAAAGCGGTGTGGTTTGTGATTTTATTCTGACTCCTGACTCCTCACTCCTGACTCCCGAAGTAATTATGTTTTGTGAGCAATTTGAAGAACGATTGACGGATTACCTCGAAGGAGATTTGACCCCAAACGCGCGCGTCGAATGCAACGAGCATGTTCTGCGGTGTCCCGTGTGTCACGACTTGTTGAATGAGGTGCGCGGCACGGTTGAGATTTGCCGCACCGTGCCGCTTCCCGTCAACCCGCCGCCCGCTCTCGAAGCCCGTCTGCTTGCTCACACCGCACCGGAAACCTTGATGACGTGCGATGAATTTGAAGCGCACTTGACCGATTATCTCGACGGGTTTTTACCCGCGACGCTTTTTCATCGTTGGGAACGCCATGCCGCGCTTTGTGCCGGATGCTCGGAACTTCCCGGTACGGTCGTGCGTTCAATCGGAGCGTGCTATTCATCGTTGAGCGACGAACTGCCGATGCCCGCCCGCTTGCACGCCGCGATTTTGCAAAACACGCTCGGCACGACTCACGCCCGTGAGGTTCGTCCATCGTGGATGTCAGGTATGACCGCCAACGTGCGGGCTTGGTTCGATACCGCACTCGCCCCGCAGTTTGCCGCCGTCGTCGCCATGCTCCTTGTCGCCGTGATTATCGGAACGACCACGATGTCGGATGACGGTTCAATCTTCGGCATGTACCGCAACGGTTTTCGACTCGCACGCGAATCTTCGGCGCGCGGTGCGATGTCCGCCGCGCGCAACACATCGCTTCCCCGTGAGGTGCGCCGCGCCGCCGACGCCTTGGCGCGAAGCGTTGAAGGTGACGACGGTGGAAACGATAAACCGCTTCGCTAAGATGAATGTAAGATTTGCAATACTGTGGACAAATTTTGACAGAAAAAGCCAACTTCCGTTTAGATGTGTGTGACCAAACATACAACCAAAGGAAGTTGGCTGATGACCGTAGTCACACAGATACTAAACCAGATGCCGGAGATTGCTAAACCTCAACGGAAGTTTTTACTCACACTCTTTGCCACCTTCTTAGCGATGCGTGGACGAGTCAACTTTCGTAATCTCGCGCGCTACTCAACTTATTCAGCACGCACGCATCAACGGCAGTTTCACCAGCCGTTGGATTTCCCCGCGTTCAACCAGCGCGCCATCGCACAAGTCACCTCAGCTGCCGCCACTTTGCTCGTCGCGCAAGACGCCACCTTTATCCGCAAAAGCGGCAAGCAGACCTACGGGCTGGACAAGTTCTGGAACGGCTGCGCGCATCGTAACGAACGTGGATTGGAACTATCAGCCATCGCCGTCTTGGATGTCGCACGCCGCACTGCTTATCCGTTATCGGCACACCAGACACCGCCGCGTTCCACCGCTGTGAGAGAGCCTGCCGGAGAGTCCGCCGCCACCTCGCAGACGAAAGCTCAACCGGTTGATTCACGCATTGATTTCTACTTGCAACACTTGGCACAGACCCGCCCCTTCTTACCGGCACAAGTGCGCTACGGAGTGTTTGACGGGGCGTTCGCCAAGAGGAAGTTCGTCGCTGGCTGCCGCGCGCTTGACTTGCACCTCATCAGCCTGCTGAGAGTGGATGCCAACTTGCGCTATCTCTACATGGGCGCGAAGGCGCGGCGCGGGCGTCCCAAAGCATATGACGGCAAAGTCAACTTTGCTGATCTGTCGCGTCTCGACTGCGCGGGAGAAGTCGCGCCACAGATCACGCTCTACACGGGTGTCGTCAACAGCGTGTCGCTCAAAGGCAACATCCGCATCTGCGTCGTCTTAAACCGCGCCAAGCCGGGAAAGCCGCATTACGTCGTTTTGTTTTCCACCGACTGCGAACTCTCAGCCCACACCATTTACGATTACTACACGCAGCGTTTCCAGATCGAGTTTCTCTTTCGTGACGCCAAACAGTTCACCGGCTTGCAGGATTGCCAAGCGCGCGACAAAGAGGCTCTGCATTTTCACTTCAACATGGCGTTGGCGGCGGTCGGTGTCACCAAAATCGAAGCCCTCAAAGAGCAAAGCGCGCCACAGCCACAAGTCTTCTCGTTAGCGAGTTGGAAGCAACGAGCATTCAATGAACACCTGCTGGATGTTGTTATTTCAAAGTTAGCTTTAGAGCCGACTATGATAAAAAATCATCCGCACTACGATTATTTAAGAACTTACGGCGCAATCGCCGCATGATTCTGTCCGAACCATTGTCTATTAGATATTCCGATAAAGTCCTGTGAGGGACTGAAAAAAGGCACACCAGTATCCGCTCAATTTAGCTTGCTATCGCTAAGTGTTGAGAATACGTGGAAGGTCAAGTGGTGTGCCAAAAGTACCATAAACTTTGTCGGA
>JBGTMR010000019.1:0-2334 GCA_041743485.1 Pyrinomonadaceae bacterium | reverse complement strand
CACACCTAAAACTTCGATTCCGGCTTTCTTGTACTCCGCGAAACTGTCTCTAAACGCGCACGCTTCTTTCGTGCATCCCGGCGTTTCGTCTTTCGGATAGAAGTACATGACGATGGTTCTGTTTTTATAATCCGCGAGTTTGACGGTGCGTCCGTCGTCGGCTTTCAAAGTGAAATCGGGTGCGGCGTCGCCTTCTTTAAGTTCGGTCGCGTGGTTGGTGAGCGGGTTTTTAATTCCAAAGGCGTGTGCGCCGATGCCCGCGCCTTCGCTTTGTGTACAGGCGATGGCGTTGATGGTGATGAGTGAAGATGAGAGCAGAGCGGCGAGTAAGATTTTTGTGTTCATGATTTTTAATGTGGTGACTGATTGTTTGGTTTGGGTTTAGCTTTCGATCAAGCGTTTCGAGATTTCCGATTCCGATTGAAGCCGCGCGTATTCCATTTCGAGTTCGTCGAAACTCGCGGAGAAATCCGTGATGGCGACATGGATATTAAAGGCATCCGATGCGTGCAACAAGTTTGCGATTGATGAATTTGCGATTGTCGCGTCGTCGAAAACCGTGATGCCTTTGAGGGCGTCGGCGGCTTGGCGCGCAACGTAAGATTCGTGAAGTGTGTTTATCGAAACTATCAAATCCGTCGCGCGTTCGCGTAAGTGTTTGACTTCGATTGTTTCGCCGAGCGGCGCGCTATGGGCGCGAAATTCTTCAAGCCATTGCTTGCCCGCGAACCTCGCGCGTTCAAGTTGTTTTAAGCGCGCGTCGAGTTGTTCGTAAGATAAATCGTCCGCGTCGTAGAGCAAAGGCGCGAGCGAGTTTTGCCAGCGCACGAGTTCGATTTCCGATTGCTTCAAACTGTATCGGGCTTGCTGTGTTTGCAAGACGCGCGCGGTGCTGTTGAGGGTTTCGATGACCGCGCTCCATTTCTCGCCCGCGTTCTGTTTCGCGCGTTCAAGCACCGACTTGATTTTCTTTTGACGGTCACGCAACTCCGCGAGGCGTTGACTGATAAGGTCTTGTTTATACGCGAGACTCTCCGGCGGCGAGACGCGGCGCGCTTGGTTACGCTGTGACCTTTCCTGTGCTGCTGCTGCGGCGTCTCTTATCGCTTGTTGATTTGAAAAGCTGATAAACCAGATTGCGCCGCCGATGACGAACGGTGTCGCGCAACATAAGCCGGGCGCGGTTTCACTCAACGCAAGGGGTAATATAAGGCTGCCGACAATCGCCGCAATCGCTAACAGGTTGTTAGCACCGGAAGCTGAAGCATGACCGACGCTTTCCGATTCAAACCTTTTGAGCGGTTCAAGCAAACCGCAGTTCGGGCAACTCGCGTCGTACGGCGAAACATAGAATTGGCATTGTAAGCATTCGCTGTACGGCATATCGTGAAGCGTCTGAAGTCACTTGTTGCCGGATGTGTCGGGCAGTTTTCTGACAGGCTTGACAAGCGGTTTGCCCATGTAATTGTTCGCCGCCATTTTCGTTAATTTCCACATCTTGCGCCAATCAACTTTCGCGGTGTCGTCATCGTTGCGACGCAGGATTTTACCGACGACAGCCTGACGAATCTGCTTACCTTCGCGGCGAAACATAAACTGTTTGGCGTAAGGTTTCGCGGTCTCGAAGAAGTTGAAGTTCGGGTCGGTGACGATGCCGATGCCTTCTAAAGTCATCAGGGCGCGGATGATGTATGTGAAGTTTGCGGGCAGACGAAACGGATAGTCGTACATCACATCGGCGAGTTCGTAAGTGAGTTCCTTGAAATTGACATCGCCGAGTTTGAGATTGAGGTAATGCTCGAACATACCTTCGATAGCGGGGCGGACGAGTTCGGCATCATAACCCGCTTTCAAAAATTCTAAAGCAAACAGATCGTCGGCGATGCCGTGAACGTCTTTTTCGACGACGTGAAAGAAGGCGTCAATCATCTTGCTTTGCAGTTTCGGCGTGATGCGTCCCGCCATCCCGAAATCGAAGAACGCGATTCTGCCGTCGTTCATTACGAGCAGATTGCCGGGATGCGGGTCGGCGTGAAAGAAGCCGTCTTCGAGAAGTTGTTTGAGATAAGTGCGAATCAAAAGACGATTTACTTTCGCGGGCGAGATGCGGCGGGCGCGCAAATTCTCAATGTCCGTGACCTTCGTGCCGCGTATAAAATCCATCGTCAAAACTTTGTCGGTGGTATGCGACATGTAAATCGCGGGAACGTGAATGTTCGTCCACTCTTTGAAGTTTTGGCGGAAGCGTTCGGCGTTTTGGGCTTCATGGCGATAATTCATTTCCTCGTTTATCGTCCGCGCAAATTCCGCCAACATGCCCTGCCAATCGGCGTT
>JBGTMR010000018.1:0-2970 GCA_041743485.1 Pyrinomonadaceae bacterium | reverse complement strand
TGCCGCTTCGCGGAAAGCCGTCTGAAGACGGCTGTGTAGGTACGAATGATAAATGTCGGACAAGGTGAAGTTTGGAGTTTTTGCGTTGTATGACAACCGTTGAGAAAACATCATCAACCCGTTTAAGGCGCGGTAATGGATGGGAAGTCTTGCCCGTCATCCTTATCTTACTCGGCATTGCGTGTTCCGTGTTTGCGACGCGCTGTGTAGAGAGTGTGCGCCGTGATGCCGTGCATTCGTCCGCGACGATGAGCGATGAAGCATTGGCACTCGACGCGAAGCAGACCGCGCGGCTTGTACCGGATGCGTTTCGCGGACTCATCGCGGATTGGTACTGGATGCGCTCACTTCAGTACATCGGCGGCAAGATGGTCGCGCATAGCGGTCACGTCAACCTCGACGATTTGAGCGCGCTTAACTTGAAACTCATCGTGCCGTTGCTTGAAACGACCGTCAAACTCGACCCGCAATTCGTTTCAGCTTACGACTACATTGCGACCGTGTTGCCCGCCGTCAATCCGCAAGCCGCGATTGATTTGACCGAAGACGGGGCGCGCAACAATCCCAAGTCGTGGCGGTTGCTTCAACACTTGGGCTATATCCACTGGCAACAACAAAACTTCAAAGCGGCGGGTGCGGCTTATGCGCGCGGTGCTGAAATCGAAGGCGCGCCCGCGTGGATGCGTGCGATGGGCGCGAAGATGCAAGCCGAAGGCGGCAGCCGCGATACGGCACGCGAAATCTACAAACAGATGATGAATGAAAGCGACGATGAACAAGTCCGGGAGATGGCGGCGGGACGGTTGTTGTGGCTGCGTTCGCTGGATGAACGCGACGGCTTGCGCCGCATGTTGATTGCCTACAAGGAAGCGCGCGGAACTTGCCCTTCAGGTTGGACGGAACTCAAAAGCGCGTTCACACGCGAGGGCTTCAAGCTTGACGCGCAGGGCGCACCGCTCGACCCAAGCGGCACGGCGTACCGTTTGGTGAACGGCGGGTGCGATTGCGACCTTAACCCGCAGTCGAAAATTCCTTACAAGTAGGAGCGAACATTTGATGACCGCAGTTTTAGAACTCGACAACTTGACGAAAGATTACGAAATCGGATTCTGGCGCAAGCGTCCGCAACGCGCCCTTGATGCCCTGACGCTCTCCGTCAATAAAGATGAAATCTTCGGCTTTCTCGGTGCGAACGGTGCGGGCAAAACTACGACCATCAAAATCTTGATGTCCTTAACCGCTCCGACTGTGGGCGGTGCGCGCATTCTTGGGCGTCCGATTGACGACACGGAAATGCACCGTCACATAGGTTATCTTCCCGAACGCCCGTACTTTTACGACTACCTGACGGCGCGTGAGTTTCTCGAATACTGCGGCGAACTTTTCGGCTTCGATGCACAGACGCGGCGACAACGCGCGAAAGAGAAACTCGCGGAAGTTAATTTGGATGAGCGCAGTTGGGACAAGCAGTTGCGGCGTTTCTCGAAAGGCATGTTGCAGCGCGTCGGACTCGCGCAGGCTCTGGTTAATAATCCGTCAATCGTGTTTCTCGATGAACCGATGAGCGGGCTTGACCCTATCGGGCGTAGGGAAGTGCGCGACCTTGTGGCTTCGCTTCCCGCGCGCGGCACAACCGTTTTCTTCTGTTCGCATATTCTGGCGGACGTTGAAATGCTGTGCGACCGCGCCGCCGTGATGCGCTCCGGCAAACTCGCGCATCTCGGCACGCTTGATGAGCTACGCGCCCGAACCGGCGACGGCTCAATGGAAATCACACTCGCTGCCGCACACGGAAACGCCCACGCCCTCGTCGCTCACCTTCAAACTGAAAACGCGCAAACTTCGTCCACACTCGTCGAACAAACCCCAAGCGGGGCGCGTGTCGTCGTCACCAATGAATATGAGATTGACGCGGTTTTGCGCCATGCGCGCGAAGTCGGCGGGCGACTCCTCGCGGTGCAAAAGGTGGGCGGTGGACTTGAAAACTTGTTCGTTAAATCGGAGCGCGAACGGCAGAAGCACGAAGACATCGCGGATTGATTTCAGGTGAAAGCGATTCTTTCCGTGTCAATAGAAGTTAAGAAACGTGAATCGAGAGTAGAGACTTCGGTTGCTATGTTTCTTAGCTGCGGTAGCAGCGGCAAGTCGGTAGCTCACAGTGAAGCAAAGCGTAACTGTGGGGTAGCGATACGCCAAAGATTTCAAGCTGCGGTAGCAGCGTAAGACAGCCTGACGAGATAAGCATCCACCTGATTTCTGTCGCTACTTCCGTAGCTTGAAATCTTAATTTACATGCTTCCCACAGCTTGCGCTGTGGGCTACCTTCTTATCGCTGCTGCCGCAGCTAACGGCAGGGGAACACTTAAAACTCACAATCGAATTAAGAAACGTGAAGTACGACATGAAATCTTCTTCGCCTCCATCTTATCTTCATTCTTCCACCCTCTATTCAAACCTCACGCCGGTTACTTCCATTTTGATATTGGCGCGGTTCGCCGTTTGCGGGATACCTTCGATCATCAATTTGACGGGCAGTGTTTTGTTCGGCAGCAATGTCGCTTGGCGCGTCGGGATAATAATGTCGGTGCGTTGTTTGACGGGCGTGCCGTTTATATCAACGACCGAAGCCCGCACTTCCAAACCGTTTATCGTGCGGTTGGTAAAGTTGCGCGCCGTGCCGCTCAAGACCATCACGATGTCGCCGAGAGCGCGCGGCGATTCGGTCGCTTCGACGCTATCAATGCGGACGCTCTCGCGGTACGGCTCAAACTGCGGCGTGCCTTCGCGTATCGCTCCGTCAAGAATTGCCGCGCGGTTGGTGTTCGATGCCGGACGTAATAAGAAAAACAGAATCACGGCGAATAACAACGCGGCGATGATGCCGCAGATGATGAAAATCTTTCGCCGTAAATTATCTTCGGGTTCGTCGGTTGTCGGTCTTGCCATTGCTTTATCGCTCCGTGTGAATCG